>CASFZT010000143.1 GCA_949299215.1 uncultured Ruminococcus sp. | reverse complement strand
CATAAAAATGTTTTAGATATACCTGATTTAAATGGAAATAATCCTGAAAACTATATAGTTTATTATTATCCATGCAATATACGCAAACTCAAGCGGCATAAAAAAATTTGCTTTCATCGCTGCCTTAAAATCTAATCTTAAAAGTGCCAGCACCGCCGTTGTATTTCCGCAGCCTGCACATTTAAATCCAGTAAACAATCTGTAAAAGCATGGTATTCCTATATGTGTTACGGAAATCCACGCAGCATAAGCAGCTCCTGCAAAAACTATCATTAACAACACATAAAGCGTATTTTTCACACGCTCTTTAATTTCCGGCGGCATAGCTTATCTCCTTTCAAAAAAATATGCGGAGAATTAAATCTCCGCATTATGTATTATTTTTTATTTATCATGCATCGGCAATTTCGTTCATTTCATTCTGTACAAGTGCCATTCCAACAACCGGAATTAAGATAAACAGAACTATCCATATAATCTTATTATCCTTTGCAGGAAGTCCCTTTGCACCTCTTATAGCATTGATATTATTATCTGCATTGATTGCAAAAATGATTCCGCCTACATATACAAACAAAAGCAAGAACTGAGCAATCACAGGCATATTACTGCTTTGACCTGCCTCATCAAGCTCTTTCATAGCGCACCAATACCAATAAAGACCATAAATGCCGCAAGTAACTATAGAAAGAATTACTACCATAGCTACCGATCTGTTTTTTACCATGTCGTTTAACCCCTTTCATTTATTATAACAATAGTAAATAATCAGAAAATTCACATTGAATTTTCATTTGCCATTTTAAATTATATAATATTATTATGATTTTGTCAACATAAAATATATAAAATTATGACTTTTAACACTTTATTAATCATAATAATTTAATCAGCCAACCTCTGCGCATTATGCATCGGCAATTTCATTCATCTCACTCTGAACAAGCGCTGCCATTATAGGCCAAAACACAATTGTCAAAATAATCCAAACAACTTTGTTATCCTTTGGAGAAAGTCCTCTTGATGCTCTGATCGCATTAATATTTGAATCTGCACTGATCGCAAAAATGATAAAACCTACCCAGCCAAGGAAAATCGCAAGCAAAAGCTGAACCATCGGTGAAACGGTACTGCTCTTACCTGCTTCATCAAGCTCATTGGCTGCACACCATAACCAATAAAGACCATAGATACCGCAAGTAACTATAGAAAGAATTACTACCATAGCTACCGATCTGTTTTTAACCATATTCATTATCCCCTTTCTCACATTACGCCAAACTGCATAAAATTACATTTTTCTCACAATTTGCCTATTAAATTATATATCCGCATCACAAAATTGTCAATAAACATTTACATATTTTAGACTTTATTTACATTTATGTAATTCATACTACATCTAAATCAAAATATTTTTCACTTTTCAACGGGCTCAAGCTCTTCAAGATCATACGGTGTTTCCTGATATACACAGTAATTAAGCCAATTACTGAACATAAGATTCGCATGACATCTCCAAATAAAATGCGGCGGCTGCGACGGATCGTCATACGAAAAATAATGCTTTGGAACATTAATTTTCAATCCCTTATCCAAATCGCGGAAATACTCATTCTTCAAAGTAAATCTGTCGTATTCCGAATGACCGGTTACAAAAAACTGTCTGTTTGATTTATCCGCAATAATATGTACGCCCGATTCAGACGAAGAAGTCAATATCTTTAAATCTGGATTCTTTTCAACATCCTCACGTCTTATTTCCGTATGTCTGGAGTGAGGAACATAAAACGTTTCGTCAAAGCCCCTTAACAGTGGATGATTGTCAACCTCGCATTTATGAGGAAAAATGCCGAACATTTTTCTCGGCAATTCATGCTTTGGCACTCCGTAATGATAATAAAGTCCTGCCTGTGCACCCCAGCATATATGGAATGTTGAAAAAACATTGCTTTTTGACCACTCCATTATCTCACAAAGCTCATTCCAATAGTCAACCTCTTCATACGCCATCTGTTCAACGGGTGCCCCTGTGATAATAAGTCCGTCAAAGCGTTCAGAGCGTATATCATCAAAGGTTTTATAAAATTTTATAAGATGCTCCTGAGATGTATTCTTTGATTTATGCGTTGCCGTCTGCACAAGCTCAATATCTACCTGAAGCGGTGTATTTGAAAGCAGCCGCAATATCTGTGTTTCGGTTTCAATTTTCTTTGGCATCAGATTTAAAATTGCAATTTTAAGCGGACGTATATCCTGATGCATAGCCGTGTCGTCCGTCATTACAAAAATTTTCTCGTTATTTAAAACCGAATATGCAGGCAGATTATTCGAAATTTTAATTGGCATATCCGAACTTCCTTTCAATCAGAATGTCTTACGTCAGATCCCGGAACGGGAGGAATATCTTCAAGTATAAAAGGAGGCATAGTTTCCGTATAAAAGATATCATCATCCTCCGGCGGAAACGTAATTGACGTTACAGACGTATTTTCATTATTTTCCGGCAAGGTTACATCACTAACGGCAGATGTTTCATCATTCTGAGGTAATGTTATTCCCGTTACATCCGGTACACCGCTATCCATCGAAGGCAGCGTTATCGGTATCTCGGAAACAAAAAACGGAGTTTCCGGAACTATTCCCATCATATCCGACTGTTCTGCCGCAAGCAACGATTCACTTTCCGATGCTCTTAACGATGAAATATACTCACTATATGTATCAGCTCTTGTTGTTTCGATCGTTGTTACGGTCGTAAGACTATTTGAACCCAGTGTCTCGGTAGTTCTTGCCATATTCACCGGATTATATTCCTCACAGCCGGACATCATCAATACAGGTAAAGCTGCCATACAAAGCAGCTTTACCGTCATTTTTATTCTATAATTACTCATAAGCTTAGGCATATCACACTTTCTGTTAAAGTCCGGATACCGTTATCACCGGCACCAAACGTCATTTTAGCTTATTCCACAATAAACAGCTTTATTTCTTCATTCTTATACTTTGCAACATACTGACAATGCGATCCTGCCGCACCGTCATAAATCATGCGCTTTTCAAGATATATAATTGAAGAAGAGTTAGTCTGCAAAAGATTTATTCCTTCTATTACATATTCATTAGGATCATCTGTATTACGCATTAGCTTTGAAACATTAAAAACCATACCGTTATCCGTTGTAAGCACAGACGGTATACCCTCGCTTATTTCATCACTGAGTATCTTAAATGCATCATCGCTTTCCGAGCCGAATGAATACATCTTTTTAGGCTTATCATAATATCCCACAGCTTTCCAAATCTGCTGTTCCTCTTTTGTCATAGCGTCAACATCAAGCACTGCTTTTTCATATGTAGAAAAATCCTTGAGCCTCTGGAAAGTAATTGCACGGAGCATAAGCAAAGTATCGCTCTGAACAACATCAGATGAAAATTTAGCAGATATTATTTTAAACGGACGCTCTGCCAGCCATGCAGACATTGTTTCGCCATATTCAAGCATTCCGTCAGCCGAATCAAAATTCCATTTATCCTCATTTGCAATATACTGGTCATAGTACGCTCGTGCGGGAACTTCATAATTACCAAGATTTTCTTTACCGCTTATAAAGAATTTTTCCGAAGTAAGACTATACTCGGCGTTCATAAGAGGAATATCTCCCGTATAATACATCTTATTTACAACTGCACTGCCTATCAGATTTCCGGATATACTATATGTTGTCGGCACGCCTGCCGTCTTTATACAATCGGCAGATGTAAATCCGGAATCGGAAAGTGCCGTAACAGAAATATTCTCTCCGTCATCCTTATTGATACTTATACGTACATTATAAAGGTAATCCTTTATCTTCTTTGCTATATCGCCAAAGGAATCGGCATTTATTACCTGATAGAACATACCGTTTGTCTTTTCGGCGATCTCTGAAAGATATTCCGTATCCGTTTGCTTTCCAAGGCTTATTGCAACTATGGATATATTCTTTTCAATACAAGTTTCGATCGCCTCAATTTCCTTTTCCTCATCTTCAACACTCGGCAAGCCATCGGTGATCATTATAATAAACTTACGTCTTGAAGAGTCTTTAAACTCATTTGCCGCAAGCATTATCGAACCGGAAATTTCAGTACCGTTAAAGTTTTCCGTTCCGGTACGGATACGTTCAAGATTTGCCTTTGCATTATTCGCATCCGAGGAAACGGGAGACAGCAGGCTATATGTAGCGGTAAATTTTGCAACGCCAAAATTTGTATTTTCCCCAAGTTCATCCACAAGCTGCTGCGAAAGATCGACTCTCTTAAAATCAAGGTCATTTTCTTCGGAACCCTGTACCAATTCCTTGGAATACATTGAACCGGAATTATCTATAAGGAACATTACATCTGTTCCGCTTGCAATATTGAACAAAGACTTATCCGCAGCAAAATACGCACCGTCGGCTGTAACCTTACCTGTAAGTTTTCCGTCGGAATATTCTGCATCGATCTCAGAAACGGTAAGGTCATTTATATTCATACGGAAAAGTCCTATATTTTCCTCTGCCGTTTCCCACTTTTCAAGGTCATATGGATTTATCTCGAGAATAATTTTGGCATTTTCTCCTGCACCGTTAATCTCATAAAGCTTGCCTATTATACCGGGGTATCTGTTTACCGTAGAATTATACTCATTCATATACGCAGATGCCGTTTCTCCGATTTTTCCATCTATTTGAAGCTCTGCATCGCCTACATATAACGTTTTCTTATAATTATCTCCGCCGTTGCTTTCCGCAGACAGTGGATCCGTTTTAGCAAGATACTCTTCTCCGTCGGACATTCCGTCTCCGTCACTATC
>CASFZT010000142.1 GCA_949299215.1 uncultured Ruminococcus sp. | reverse complement strand
ACGCCTGCTTTATTGATGAAACGCCTGTTACTCTTATTTTCACCTTGGCATGGTCTATAAACCGCATAGACTGCTTTGGAATAATACAATGCGTAAATCCAAGGCGCTCCGCTTCCCGTATTCTTTGTGATATATTCGTCGTGCTTCGTATTTCTCCACCAAGACCTACTTCTCCGAATGCTATCATCTTTTCGTCAAGCGGCAAATCGTAATATCCACTGTATAAAGCAAGTGCAACGGATAAATCTCCTGCAGGTTCATCAAGTCTGAAGCCTCCGACTATATTCAAAAACACATCAAGCGTACCGAAAAACATACCCGATCTCTTTTCAAGCACTGCTATTATCATTGCAAGGCGGTTATAGTCAAATCCCGTTGCTGTTCTTCTCGGTGCGGAAAATCCGCTCTTTGTCACAAGTGCCTGCACTTCGGCAAGTATAGGACGGCTTCCTTCCATTATACAAGCGACACAGCTTCCGGAAATGCCCTTGGGTCTGCCTGAAAGAAGCATTTCAGATGGATTTTCCACTTCCTCAAGTCCCATTTCTCCCATTTCAAAAACACCGATCTCATTTGTAGACCCAAATCGGTTTTTTACTGCTCTTAACAATCTGTAAGACAAATGTCTTTCACCTTCAAAATAAAGAACGGCATCCACAATATGCTCCATAACCTTAGGTCCTGCAATTGCTCCGTCTTTATTTACATGGCTTACTACAAAAATAGGAATTTCTTCCGATTTTGCAGTGCGCATTAAAAGATTCGTACATTCTCTTACCTGTGAAATGCTTCCTGCACTGCTGTTAACTTCACTAAGTGCCATTGTCTGAATTGAATCTATTATTGCGATCCCGGGTTTACTTGAAATAATCGTATCCGATGCTGCTCTTGCATCATTCGTAGACAGTAAATACAAATTCGGAGTATCCACATCAAGTCTTTGCGCTCTCAGCTTTATCTGACGGATACTTTCTTCTCCCGATATATACAAAATCGAATGTTCCTCCCCAAGATACTTACATATCTGCAAAAGAAGCGTTGATTTTCCTATACCCGGTTCACCGCCCAACAACACCAGCGAGCCCTTTACAAGTCCTCCGCCGAGCACTCTGTCAAGCTCATTTATACCTGTAGAATACCTTATCTCATCATCCGTATCCACCGATGACAGATCCTTTATACTTGATGACAAATCCATGCTTCCCGGTGCAGCGGCATTTTTGAATGATGATTTTCCTGCCGATGTCGGCTGAACTGTCTGTTCTTCAAATGTATTCCACTCTCCGCAAGACTGACATCTGCCGTTCCACTTTGAACTCTCAAATCCACATTCTCTGCATACATATACTGTTTTTATCTTTCCTGCCATTTTTTACATTCCTTTCAAGCTTATATATCAAGCTGTCGCATAATACTCATTTACGCCGGAAAATACCGTAAATGCAACCAATTTTTGATAATCCTTATCGGTAAGCTTTGCAGCTTCTTCGGGATTTGACAAAAAACCACATTCCACCATGACCGTCGGATTCTGACAATAATAACAAAGATACAATTCACTTCCGCAAAGCTTTATTTCCCTCTGATTATCCGGCTGTAAATTTTCTACAAATTTACTCTGCATGATCTCCGCCAATCTTTCGCTTGACGGGTTTTTATCCGAATAAAACATCTGTGCTCCATGATACTTGGGATCGGAAAATGTATTCTGATGAATAGACACACAAACTGCGTCTGAATATTTATTAAAAAGCTCCAATCTGTTTTCCATATCGGAAACTTTCTGATTTCTTATACCGGTAACGCCACTGTCATGAATAGATTTATCCTTGACTCTTGTTGCCTCGACATTATAACCAAAAAACTCTGCCATGTCCTTTACCGACAAAAGAATATTAAGATTTATTCCCTTTTCTGTTTTCCCATCTGCGGTAGAACATCCTCCGTCCATACCGCCGTGTCCTGCATCTATAACCAAAACAGGTCTTTCTATCACGGCGGCTCCGGAAACGGCAACCGTTTGTTCTATTCTTTCTTTTGCTGCCAAAACTATTCCGACACATACACACAATGACAATATTACAACTGCGGCATGAAATTTTCTTCTGTATTTCCGAAGCATATCAATATTCCTCCCATAGCTTGTTTAACACATTTTATGAAAGCAACATCGAACATATGACTTTTATTTAGATTATACTATACCATTCCTCATTTGTCAATTTTACTTATCTTTACATTTCTAACCTGCGTTTTACATTAAGCAAATTTTATCAACAACTCTAATCACAATTTCACATAAAAATGATTTCGGATTTTACATTGCCGTTATATAATCATACTGTACTCAAAAATAATATTAAACCAAAAATTAAGGAGAGAAAAAGAGTATGATCAAATCAAATGTAAAAAAGGTAATTGCTATCACATCGGCTATTGCGCTTATTGCTGCTACAGCCGCATCTACGGTTACTGCACTCAACAACAGCAACACCAAAACCAACGTAACGACATCAAGCAGTTCCTACACAGGAAAGACACCTAAATATATCTTTATGTTTATCGGTGACGGTATGAGTTACCCACAGGTACAAATAACATCGGATTATTATTCAGCTTTGGCAGATACAAATAACAATGACATTCTTGAAGCAAATAAAAAACTTAACTTCATGACATTTCCCGTTACAGGCTGTGCTACTACCTACGACTCTACATCGTTCTGTCCCGATTCGGCATCGACCGCAACATCTCTTTCCACCGGCTACAAAACATACAGTGGTACTATCAACATGGATGAAACCTTTACCGTTGAGTACGAAACAATTGCAGAAAAGCTCAAAGAACAGCTTGGATATAAAATCGGTATCGTAACAAGCGTAAATCTAAATCATGCAACACCTGCCGCATACTATGCACATCAGGCAAGCAGAAACAGCTATTATGAGATCAGTGAAGAACTTATCGAAAGCGGTTTTGATTATTTTGCCGGTGGCGAGCTCAAGCAGATAAACGGTAAAAACGGCGACCTCAAGAGTAGCTATGAGCTTGCGGAAGAAGCGGGCTATAAGGTTATCAAAACACAAGCTGAGGCTGAAAAGCTTACTGCCGACGATGGAAAAGCGATCGTTATAACAGAAACGGTTGCAGATTCAGGTTCAATCTCCTATAACAATGACCGTAAAAAGGGCGAATGGGCACTTTCGGACTATGTGGAAAAAGGTATTGAAGTTCTCGATAATGACACAGGTTTCTTTATGATGGTTGAAGGCGGTAAGATCGACTGGGCTTGTCATGCAAATGATGCAGGTTCCACAATTGCTGATACAGTTGCATTAAGCACCGCTGTAGACGAAGCTCTAGACTTCTACAATGAACATCCGGATGAAACTCTTATTATCGTAACTGGCGATCATGAAACAGGCGGTCTTACAATCGGATATGCCGGCACTGATTACGATACTTTCCTTACCAACCTCAAAAACCAGAAAATTTCCTATGCAAAATTTGACTCCGACTATGTTTCAAAGTATAAAGAAAACAACACCGATTTTGATACTGTAATGAAAGATGTCACAAAGCTCTTTGGTCTTAAAGCTCCTACCGGAACAGAAAACTCCGATACTCTTGAAATGACAGAATATGAGTATGAAAAACTCAAAAAGGCTTATGAAACAACAATGACCAGGACAGGCGATGAAGAAATAAGCCAGGAAGAATACCTTCTCTACGGTACATATGAACCTCTTACTGTAACTATCACTCACATTCTTAACAATAAATCAGGTATTGACTTCTCTTCTTACGCACACACAGGACTTCCTGTTGCGGTATATGCAAAGGGAGCAGGTTCGGAACTGTTCGGCGGTTACTATGATAACACCAATATCTATGACTACCTTGCAAAGCTTACAAATGTAAAATAAATTCTTCTCATCAAGTCAAATAAAAATTGATTTCTTCCTTTTCAAATAAAATATGCCCCTGTGCATTTTACGCAGGGGCAATTTCCTATTTTTTATGAAGGAGTTACACTATCTATGAAGCCTATTAATTTTAATAAAGAAAAATTTGCATACATTCTGCCTGCCGTTACTGCCGTCATTATCATAATCGTACTTCTTCTCCTGCCGACCGGCTTTGAGGGAAGCATGATATACAAAGGTACTGAACGTGTTCCGGCAAAGGTTCTTGCAACAAATAACGATAATATTATAGACACCGGTCTTGTTCGATCGGGAGAACAAGAATGTACAGTCGAGATCATAAGCGGAATTTTTAAGGGACGTACTGCAGAAGCCGTAAATATGCTTACCGGTTCGCTTGAACAGGATAAGCTGTTTTCCATCGGAGACAAAGCATACGTTGTTGTAAGTTATAGTGGAGATGAAATTCTTTCCGTTACAATGATAGATCAATACCGTCTTAACCGTGAAATAGTCTTAGCCGCCGTTTTTGCCGCCGTACTTATCATATTTGCCGGAAAAACTGGAATACGCTCGGTACTTTCATTCATACTGACTGTACTTTCAATATGGAAGCTTATCGTACCTTTATATCTAAAAGGATTTAATCCTATCATCACGGGCGGACTGGTAACAATATTCATTGCAATTATGATAGTAACGCTTGTTTACGGCTTCGGACGGCGTGCTTTGGCGGCAGTTCTTGGAATTACTGGCGGAATTGCCGTAACCTGTATCACCGGCATAATATTTACGGACACATTCAAAATTCACGGTGCTGTCATGTCATACTCCGAAAGCTTGCTTTACAGTGGTTTCCAAGACCTCAATCTGACGCAAATATTTATGGCATCAATTTTTATCGGCTCGGCTGGTGCTGTCATTGACCTTGCGGTAGATATTACTTCCAC
>CASFZT010000141.1 GCA_949299215.1 uncultured Ruminococcus sp. | reverse complement strand
CCAGATATATCTTGTCAAGCCGTATTCGACAGTAAATGAAGTAACCAGAACATTTACGGTAACATATGTATGGTATGTAATGATGTGCTTTGCATTGTCAATTTTGATAACATATCTGTTTTCAAACTTTTTCGCAAGAAGAATCAAATTTCTGAGTAATCAGATGCATAAGGTAGCAACAGGCGACTTTAATTTTGAGGCGGAAGAAGAAAACGGCGATGAGATAAATGACCTGTATGAAGACTTGCGACTGATGGTAAATAGTATGCAGGAACTGACAAAGCAGGCATATGAAGCAAAGATAGAGTCGGAAACATTTAAGCTCAATCAGGTGGAAGCTGAGTTTAAAACGCTTGCCAGTCAGATAAATCCGCATTTTCTTTATAATACACTTGAAACGATAAGAATGAAAGCGTATTGCAATAATGATAAAGAAACGGCAGACCTTGTTAAAAAGCTCGGTAAGTTTATGAGAAGATGTCTTGAGGTAAAGGACAGCATGGTAACGCTTGAATCGGAGCTTGAGTTTACAAAGAGTTACCTTGAATTGCAAAGCGCACGTTTTGGAGAAAGAGTTTCTTATAATATATATTGTGAAGTTGATACGGATTATAAAATTTTGCCGTTGATTATACAGCCGATAGTTGAAAATGCTTTTGTGCATGGTATAGAGAGCAGCAAGTCAAACGGCAGGATATATATAAAGATATGCTATAATGGCGATCAGGTAATTATAGAAGTAGAGGATAACGGACAGGGAATACCGGATGATAAGATGGCAGAGCTAAGATGGAAGCTTATTGAAAATGATACATCGTCCGGTAAGAGTATCGGTCTTACGAATGTAAATAAGCGAATAAAAATGTATCACGGCGAAGAATACGGCTTGTCCGTTTCAAGCAAGGTCAATGAGGGGACGAAGATCAGAATTACATTGCCTCGTGTTGTAGACGAAAAAATAATGAATAACAGAGAGCTTGCAATGAAGAGCTTTGAAAAATCCGATGAAAAGTAAGATACATTGTAAAATGGGACGGAGGTTTGTTGGATATGCTTAAAGTTGTACTTGTAGATGATGAACCTAATGTAAGACAAGGCATAAAGATGATGATACCATGGGACGAGCTTGAAATGACAGTTGCAGGTGAAGGAGAAGACGGTGACGATGGTCTTAATCAGATATTGATGATAAATCCGGATATAGTAATTGCCGATATAAAAATGCCGGGCAGAACCGGAATACAAATGCTTGAGGCGGCAATGAAAAGCGGCTTTAACGGTAAGGCGGTTATTTTGTCGGGATATTCGGATTTTACATATGCAAAGGAAGCAATTTCGCTTGGTGTTAAGCAGTTTATACTTAAACCGGTCGATGAAGATGAGCTTATATCCTGCCTTAAAGGTTTAAAAGAAGAGATAGAGGCGGACAGATTAAATGTAATGCAGATACAAAAGGGCAGCGAGTATATAAGCGAGCAGACGATAAGAGGCTTGCTGCTTGGCGATATGAGTATGACGGACAGCGAAAGCTTGTCTGCATATGATAGTTTCGGAAGTTTTTGTGTTTCTTTGATAAGCTGTGCCGGAAATATTACGGGGATAGAAAAAAGCGTTATGCTTGATATGATAAAGAAGAATCTTGCAACGCTTGATAATGTCGATGTTATTACGGTTGATTTGAGTGGAATGATAGCCGTGATATTCAAGGATTGGGAATTTGAAAATGTAAAGCAGTATATGAACGGAATGTGCCGTGATTACAGTGGCAGAGTGTTTATAACGATAGGCAGATTTGTGAACAGCAAGGATGAGATTTCCGCTTCATATTGCTCTGCCGAGGAACTGTATGATAAAAAATTTCTTTATCTGCATTGCGGCGTTATTTCATATGATGACGCAATGGAAAGCGGCAGAACATCTGCAACAGCAGCAGACGGTATGTCAAAACAGTTGTTTACATTTATGGAGATCAATGATATTGCAAGAATTGAAAGCTCTTTTGAGGAATTCAGAGAGTCACTGGCAAAGAACGGCAGCACTCCAGAAAAAATCAAGGTCATTTGCATAACCACGGTGCTTGATGTAAAGAATTTTATCGTAAAGAGCGTAGGTGAGAAAAAAGCCGAGCAGTTCTGTGATGAACAGATAATAGGACAGATAGGCGCAATGAACAGCCTGTATGATATTATTAATTTCATGAAAAATGAGTTTATAGAGGTGTCAAATAATTTTTACGGCAGAACAACAAAGAGTACAATGGAAAGAGTCGTGCAGTATATAAGAGCAAATTACAGTCAGGAACTGCGCCTTGAAATGCTTGCAAATATATTCGGATATAACAGTGCATATCTCGGAAAGGTATTTCATCAGTATACAGGCGATAACTTCAATAATTATCTTGACGGAATAAGAATTGCAGAAGCAAAAAGGTTGCTTGCAATGGATGAGTATAAAGTATATGAGGTCGCCGAAAAGGTTGGATATACAAATATCAACTATTTCCATAATAAGTTTAAGAAATATGTCGGAATAAGTCCTTTGAACTATAAAAAAATGTGCAGAGGAGAAACTGTTTCCGATTCTGATGACGAAAACGACGAAGAATAAAAAATATACGGCAAGGTTATTTATAATGATAACCTGCCGTATTATTTTTTTGCAGATCTGCGTCTGAAGAATACATAAGCAAAGAACGGCGCTCCCATAAGAGATGTGACAACACCGACAGGAAGTTCATTTGGAGTGATAACTATACGTGCAAAAAGATCGCAGAACGAAAGAAATATGCCGCCGATGATTGCCGACATGGGAATAAGAATTTTGTGGCGTACACCGAAAAGCTTGCGCGCAATGTGCGGTGCGATAAGATCGACGAAACCGATCACACCTGCAAAAGAAACCGCCGTGCCTGCAAGAAGCGATGCGGTTATGATAAGCATGGCTTTTGATTTTTTCGAATCAAGTCCGACGGATTGCGCCTGTTCATCACCGAATGTGAGCAGGTCAAGCTGTTTTGCACATAGTATGAATATTGTCATGCATATGATAAGCGCTGCTAAGAGATATAAAGGTGCCTCCCAGCCTCTGCCTGAAAAGCTGCCTGTCTGCCATTTCATTATAAGCTTGTATTTTTCATCTGCAATGTTTGCTATGAGCGTTACAAAAGCGTTGATGAAAAGGGAGAGTACCATACCCGTGAGTACAACAGTGCTGCTTTGAAGATTGCCGTCAAGCTTCCGAGTGAAAGCAATCATTGCAAATGTGGTTATTACGGCGGCGGTGAGTCCGAATATTGTTGAGGTGAGATTGCCGAAGATGGTTATTTCTGCGGCAAATATAATGCATGCGCCAAGACTTGCACCGCTTGATGTGCCGAGAGTGAATGGTGAGGCAAGCGGATTGCAGAGTACGGATTGTACGGCTGCACCGCTTACGGAAAGAGACGCACCGGTGAAAAATGCAAGCAGCACTCTTGGTATTCTTACGGAAATGATTATGTTTTGAGTGTTTTCCGCAACGTCATATCCCGTGCCGAAAACAGCGTTGCTAATTGATTTGATTATGTCGGCGGGAGGAATAAAAACACTTCCCGAACCTATACATAATATCAGCGTAATTAAAACTGCCGCCGTTGATATAACGATGGCAGACATTGTTTTATACCTGTTCATCGGGGTAAAGCTCCGGGTGGATAGCTTTTGCGATCTGATAGATGCCTTTGACAATATTCTGTGATGCACGGCTCGTTTCGTTTGCACCTACCTGATATACATTGCCGTTTACAATGGCGTTTATGTTGTTCCAGCCGGCACGAAGCTTTATTTCGTTGAAATCATAACCGTCATAGTTTACATTTGTGATGATAACATCCGGGTTAGCGGCAATTACGGTTTCTTCTGAGTTTGAGAGCCAGCCTGTTTCAGAAGCGTAAATGTTGACGCCGCCTGCAATTGAGATTATTTCGTCCAGGTAAGTTCCACTGCCGCAGGAGTAGAGATAAGGTGCAGCGCCTATTTCCATGTATACCGATTTTTTCTCAGGTATGTCCGAAACTCTTGTGGAAACATCAGATATTGCATCGTTTATGGCAGCGTTGAGTTCCATACCTTTTTCTGAAACTCCCATGTAGTCTGCAAGGAATTGAATGTCAAGCTTGATGGCTTCGATGGATTCCGATGCAGGAATGTAGATAACATTTATTCCTGCAGCCTTGATGTCGGAGTATGGATCGGCTGTTCCCGTTTGTGATATTCCGTTTATGATGATAACATCGGGATTGTATGCAATAAGCTGTTCCACGTTGAGATTGTAGAAATCAAGTGTACAGATAGAGGGGTCTATGCCTTCAACATCTGCGGAGTACATATCGGCGGATATGATCTTGTCACCGACACCCAGACCGAAAAGAATTTCCGTGATGGACGATGCAGCGGAAATGACCGTGTTTATTTCGTCCGGAATAGTGATGAGATTTCCCTCACGGTCAAGAATTTCGTTCGAGCTTGCGGTTTCCTCGGTTACGGCTTCCGTTTCGGTGAGTTCTGTCGTTTCTTCGATTGTAGCTTCCGTTTCACGGATAAGAGATGTTGTGATCTCTCCGCCGTCGGAGGTGTAATTTTCGTTGTCACAGGCAGCAAATATCATTGATGTCATAAACAGTGCTGTAAGAACAGCAATTTTCTTCATAAACTTCATTTTTAAGATTTCCTTTCCATAAATGAAATATATTAATATATTATACAACTTAATATAGCACTAAGTGATGTATATGTCAAGTTATCCTATTTCAATTGTATATGAGAATACATATTTTTCATCGGGAGAAACAGATTTTGCATCGGACATTTTAGTAAGTTCTTCTTCATTTGAACAGTAG
>CASFZT010000140.1 GCA_949299215.1 uncultured Ruminococcus sp. | reverse complement strand
CGGTGTTTCCGTACACAAAAAGGACTGTGAAAATTATATAATCGCCATGAAATCCGGAAACGAACCGGAGCGCTGGATAAACGTATTATGGGCTGAAAATGCCAAAACAAGCTCCTCTCCCATATTCAAGGCTACTCTTGATATTGTGGCAAAGGAGAGCATAACCATAATTGCGGACGTATCAAAGATCATGGCGGATATGCACATACCCATCACCGACATTTCTTTGCGTATGCTTAAAAACGGAAATGCAAATCTTTTTGCGACAATAAGCTGTGCAAGTGTTTCACAGCTTAACAACATCATTGCAAAAATACAAAAGCTGCCCGATGTTATCAGTATTGACAGAACAGGCAAGTAATGATTTGAAAGGATTTTTATATGAAAATTATAAAGCTGCCGCCAAAAGGAATTTTTCAGGTAAATTGCTATATGGTCATTTCCGACAAGGGAAATGCGGCTGTTATCGACGCTCCGGCAGGTGCGCTTAACGCAGTTGAAACAGCCGCACGAAACGGTGCTGTTATAACAAAAATACTGCTCACGCACGGACATTGCGATCATATTGAAGAACTGGCACTTCTTGCAGAAAAAACAGCGGCACAAGTATATATCCATAAAAATGACGAATCTAAGCTTTATGATGATTACAGTAATTTATCAGAATATTTTGCAGATTATTATGAAGAACCTATAGTTCATTATCATGGAGCGGAAACTGTAGAGGATTCGGATATTATTGAGCTTGACGATATCTCGTTTAAGGTTATCCATACACCGGGACATACAAGTGGCTCTGTTTGCTATGCCGCAGGGGATGTCATGTTCAGTGGCGACACGCTTTTCTGTATGTCTGTCGGAAGAACTGACATGCCCGACGGAAATCAAAACACACTTATAAAATCTCTCAAACGTCTTGATGAGATAAAAGAAAACTATATTATCTACCCGGGACATGGTTCTGCTACCGAGCTTCTCACGGAGCAGCGCAAAAACCCATACATGAAAGGTCTTAACTATGACGATTGGTTTTAAGGGAAACAGCTTTAAATATGAAATTGAGGCAGTAATGAAGCTGTTTCTTCCTCTGATAACATTTGATTTTGTATTTGAAGAAAATGTGACTGTCGGAAACCGTGCTGTTATTTCAAAAGACGGCTCTTCCCTATCGGTCGAAGTTGTGCTCGGCGAAAAAACTGCACGGCGTTCTTTAACATCGGATGATGAAAGCAGCGATGAGCTTTCTCTTTGCAGAATGTTATATCTTTGCATGAATGAGCTTACCGGCATCACTCCGGAATGGGGCTGTCTTACGGGAATACGTCCCGTAAAAAAGGTTAACGCCATGCTTGATAACGGCTTATCCAAACCGGAAATTTTTGCAAAACTTCAGGATATGTACATGATTTCTGAAAACAAGCTTGAGCTTGCATATCAGACAGCCATTACTCAGAAAAAGTATTTCGATTCATTAACGAACAGGAGCTTTTCGCTCTACATTTCCGTACCGTTCTGTCCGTCACGCTGTGCATACTGTTCCTTTGTATCACACTCCATAGAATCCGCAGGAGCTAAAAAGCTGCTTCCCGAATATGTAAAAATGATGTGTGCGGAAATTGAGCAGACTTCCAAAATTGCACACGAACTGTCTCTCACGCCGGACACGATCTACATCGGAGGCGGCACTCCTACCGCTTTATCCGCCGATCAGCTTGAAGCGGTCATGCATTCCGTCAAAAAAAGCTTTGACATTTCAAAAATACGTGAATATACTGTAGAAGCAGGCCGTGCAGATACAATCACTCCCAAAAAGCTTGAGATCATTAAAGAAAACGGCGCTACCCGTATATCGGTAAATCCTCAGACATTAAATGATGCCGTTCTGAAAGCAATCAGCAGGCGTCATACCGCGCAGGATGTTCTCGACGCCTTTGCTCTTGCACGAAAAACAGGCTTTGACAACATAAACATGGACACCATTGCAGGGCTCCCTACCGACACATATGACAGTTTCCAAAGTACCATAAACCGTCTTTGCGATCTTGATCCCGAAAGCATAACCATTCATACTCTCACTCTCAAGCGTTCATCATCCTTATTCTCCGAAGAAAATCTTGCTCTTGACAGCAGAATTACGGATATGGTAAACTATGGTCAGAAAACACTTTTGGAGCATGGATATTTACCCTACTATCTCTACCGTCAGAAAAATACGGTCGACAATCTTGAGAATGTAGGCTATGCAAAAAAAGGATACGAATGTCTTTACAACATATACATAATGGAAGAGGCGCAGACCATTCTTGCGGTCGGTGCGGCAGGCTCAACAAAACTGGTAAACCCGCACACTGGCAAAATAGAAAGACTGTTTAACTATAAATTTCCATATGAATACATATCGCGGCACGAAAAAATGCTGGAGAAAAAGCAGAAAATCTACGATTTCTACGGCATGATATAAATTACCACCTATATTTTTACAAGGAGGACTTTTTATGGGTTACAATTTTGATGATTTGGTAAATGACGCCAAGAATGTTTTTGACAAAGCTGCTGTCAAGGCAAATGAAGCTGTTGAATATTCTAAGACGCAGCTTGACCGTGCTCAGCTGCGCTCCAAGATAAAAGAAAAATACACCGAACTCGGTCAGCTTTGCTACAATATGCACGAAACAGATGTTGATGAAACCGGTAGAATGAAAATCGTTATTGCAGATATCCGCAATCTCGAAAAAAAGCTCCATGAAGCAGACAAAGCAGTAAATGCAAAAAAATGCAAAACCTGCAAATTCTGTCTTACACAAAATGACGCTGACAGCGAATACTGCACAAAATGCGGAGAAAAACTTTAATGAAGAAAAATGAAACGTTTCAGATAAAAATTACTGGCATGACCTCCGAAGGAAACGGGGTCGGCAGAACTGACGGCGGTATGGCGGTTTTTGTACCGCATACCGCCGTTGGCGATATTATAGAATGTAAGATCGTAAAGGTGACAAAAAGCTGTGCATACGGCATTATAAGCAAAATAATCGAGCCATCCTGCGACAGAATGGAAAGCTGCTGTCCCGTATCCTCAAAATGCGGCGGCTGCACATTCCGTCACATTTATTTGCCGACTGTATCTTACAGCCGCAGATTTTTTCGGAAATTGTATCGGAGTGCATTTCCCTTGCGGATAAATATAATATTAAACCGTACAATGAAGAAAACGGCAGTGGTATCCTGCGGCACATTTACATCAGGAAAGGTTTCCACAGCAAAGAAGTCATGCTATGCATTGTTGTAAAGAAAAACATAAAAAATCAACTTGCTCCTATTGCAAAAGAATTATCCGAAAAATTTGACTGCATAAAAAGTATCGTAATGAACCTAAATCCCAAGAATACAAATGTTATATTAGGTGAAAAAAATACTGTTTTATATGGCAGCGAGTATATTTATGACATCATGTGCGGAAATAAGATCGAACTGTCGCCTATGTCATTTTACCAGATAAACACGGCACAGGCTGAAAAACTTTATAATAAGGCAAAAGAATACGCTGCTTTATCAGGCAATGAAACACTGCTTGATCTGTATTGCGGGGCAGGCACTATAGGTTTATCCATGGCTAAAGATGTAAAAAAGCTTATCGGATGTGAGATCGTACCACAAGCTGTGGAAAATGCAAAGCGTAATGCAAAGCTTAACGGATATGATAATGCGGAGTTTATCTGTGCAGACGCAGGACAGGCAGCCGCACAGCTTGTAGGCGGCGGAATAAGACCGGAGTGTATAATAGTAGACCCTCCGAGAAAAGGCTGTGACTCTCTCACCTTAAACAGCCTTATAAAAATGTATCCCGATCGCATTGTCATGATCTCCTGCAACCCTGCAACTGCTGCGCGTGACGCAAAGTATCTATGCGAAAACGGATACTCTCTTACAAAGGCTGCTGCTTTTGATTTGTTTCCGAGGACGGGGCACGTCGAGTGCGTGGTGTTGATGTCAAAACTATAAATAACATTATTCTAATGTGAAAAGGCGAATTACAAGATATGGTGTTGCAAAAAAAAGATTACTTCTGCGCCCGTGGGAAGAAACAGATGCAGAGAGCTTATATGAGTACGCAAAAGATCCTGATGTGGGTCCGATTGCAGGCTGGCCTCCGCATAAAAATGTTGATGAAAGTAAGTACGTTATTAGAAATATTTTAAATGGAACAGAATGCTATGCAATATGCGAAACAGGAACTTAAAAGCATAACATAATTTGTCCTGCTCATATATTAAAAAAGAGAGGAGGAATACATATAGACAATATTTGCTTTATTGAAAAACACACGGAAGATATTTCTGCTGAAGAAATAGAAAATATAGAGAATGAACTGTTTAAAATATTTGCTAAGTATTTTAGATAATGAAATATACGAAGGATTGACACATTAGGCTGATGGCGTTATACTTAAAATAACCGCCATTAGCCTTCTTTGTTTAAGAAGGGTGATGAATATTGACAAAAGTTGCTATATATGCAAGAAAATCCGTTTACAGAGAAGATTCTATATCCATTGAATCACAAATAGAAACCTGCAAATATGAAGCAAAAGGAGAAGAAACAGTTATTTATCAGGACAATGGTTTTAGTGGAAAGAATACCGACAGACCGGATTTTAAACGCATGATGGCTGACATCAGGGCAAACAAAATAAACAAGGTCATTGTTTACAAGCTTGACAGAATAAGTCGTTCTATACTTGATTTTTCTGAAATGATGGACGAATTTCAAAAACACAGCGTGGATTTTATATCCGCTACTGAAAGGTTTGACACTTCAAGTCCTATGGGACGTGCAATGCTTAATATCTGCATTGTATTTGCACAGCTTGAACGTGAAACCATTCAACAGCGTGTTGCTGATGCTTATGACAGCAGAAGCAGACGAGGCTTTTATATGGGCGGTAAAATTCCTTATGGCTTTTCAAAGAAAGAAACGGTTATTGATGGTATCAAAACATCAATGTATGAAATTGATCCTATCGAAGCACATGATATAAAGATCATATATGAGCTTTATTCAAAACCGTCTGCTACACTTGGAGATGTTTTAAGAGAAATCACAAAAGAAAGCTGTATTAATAATCGCGGCAAGCATTGGAATACCGCACGAATCTCTGAGCTTATTCGAAATCCTGTTTATGTTATGGCAGATGCAAATATATATATATTTTACAAGCAGCAAGGTGCAAATCTATGTAATCCAATCGAAAGCTTTGACGGCAAACACGGCTGTTACTTATTTTCGGGCAACAACACAAATCGCAAAACATGGGATCTGAAAGGACAAAATGTTGTTCTTGCACCGCACAACGGCTTTATATCCTCCGATATATGGCTGACCTGCCGTAAAAAGCTTCTTGGTAATCATCAAATCAAAACTTGTAGAGCTAAAAACAGTTGGCTTGCAGGAAAGGTCAAATGCGGTTGCTGCGGTTATGCTATGACTATAAAAAAGTCAAAAACAAAAGCAGGACGTTACTTTATATGTTCCGGAAGAGCAAGCAAGGTCTGCAATACTCCGATGCCTACAATTTACGCTGATGAATTTGAAATGCTGATTGAAGAAAAAACAGCACAAATGCTTTCCAAGCTAATTATTAAACCTAAAGCAGAAAGCTTAAACAACAACGAAATTCTAAAGCTGAAATCAGACATTATGAATATTGAAAACAGCATAGATATTTTAGTTGACAGGCTAACTGAATCTGACTGCACAACTGCTGCATACATAAATCAAAAGATAAAAAAGCTTGATGCCGATAAAACCGAATTATTACAGCAAATAAGCAAGCTTGAACAAGCAGAAAGCAGTCTGCCGAATTTCACGGCATTAAATAATGTCATGAGTGTATGGGATAAGCTTTCTTTTGATGAAAAAAGAGATGTTATTCAGCTTATTGTTGACAAAATATTGGTCTTTCCAGAAAAAATTGAAATAGTATGGAAATTATGATGTTTATTACTGTACGTTTCGGCGAAGGCTTACGAATTGTACAGGACAGCATGAATTCTAAAAATTTCTACGCAATAAATCCATCTTTTGACAAATAATACTCAATATATACGTATTTTCCGGCATATTTCTGCCGGAAAATCGTGTATGTACACTTCCTTTTCACGCCAAACATAGCCTTGAGCAAAATCGCCCAAACGCAGTAAATAAGCAGTTTTGTAAGACATAATAAACAAATTAATCACTATAAATTATAGAAACCGCCAACAAACTTTGGTATGCTTTGTTTGTAATGATATTGGCTGGCTGATAATCGTGAAAAATGGACTGATATCCATGAAATCGTCATGATTGTTGCCAGAATTGAAGAAAATGGTCAAATCTATGAGCAGCGACATTATTTCATTTACAGCTGCAAAAATCCGAATGCGACAAAACTTATGGAAGCATAAGTTTCTATGTTAAAACTCCAAGATTTCAACTCACACGCCCATGAGGGGCGTGACGTCCTAAGCATATCCAATATGATACGCATACCGAATTTCAACTCACACGCCCATGAGGGGCGTGACCAGGAACAAGATGTATGAAATGAAAATTTGATAGATTTCAACTCACACGCCCATGAGGGGCGTGACCGTAGAGAAATCGAACAAGCTGTCTGAGGAACTGATTTCAACTCACACGCCCATGAGGGGCGTGACTTCAGAACACACAAATATTACATCTGCTCCTCTGTCAAGAAAAAGACCAAATTAAACAGCCGAAAATCAAGAAGCATGTCTGATATTTTCAGGAAGAGAATTAATATATAATTTTTCAAAGTCACAGGGCGATGAATAATCGCAGTGGCTGTGAATTCTTACCGTGTTGTAAAAGGCGTCGATGTATTCAAACACCAGCTTCTGTGCATGAGTGAAGTCCCTGATTTTAAAACGATTAATCCATTCCCTTTTGATAAGCGAATGAAATGATTCAATGCATGAGTTATCATACGGATAACCCTTCTTGGAATAGCTGAGAACATGACCTTCCGCAGCCTGCCTGTACGCTTCTGAAACATACTGTGAGCCTCTGTACTGTGTATAACAAGAGGTTCTGTAACCTTACGTTCCTTCATTGCTTTACGCACAGTATCTGCAACATGAACAGCTTCAAGCGTTTTTGATAATGTCCACGCAATGATTTTTCTTGAATAAAGGTCCATTATGCTTGTTAAGTATGTAAAGCCTTCATCTGTCCAGATATATGTGATATCACTGCACCATACAGCGTTGGGATGTTCGGGATTGAACTGCTCATTGAGAATATTTTTAAGAGAGCTACTGAAATCGGGATTAACGGTTGTGCGAGTGTAAGGCTTGACCCACTGTGCCTTTATGCCTATCTGCTGCATATATTTTCCCACAGTGCGTTCAGATATTGTTTCGCCCTTTTCATGCAGCCTGGCTGTGATTTTAGGTGCTCCGTAATTCTGATAAGAGGCATTGTAAATATCAACGATCTCCTCCTTAACCTTATTTCTCCTGAGTTCTGTTTTTGACGGCTTGCGCTTTCTCCAAGCCTTGAAGCCCGATAATGAAACGCCAAGCTTTTTCAGCACTCCGCTGACAGAAATACGACGCTCAGATATTTCTGCCGTTTCCGAAACAGCCTTGTAGATTGTTTCGGTTATTTTCCCAGAATGCCGATGGCTTTTTTTAATATTTCAAGTGCGTCCTGTGTGTCACGAAGCTCTCGTTTCAGACGTGCAATCTCTTTGGCCTCGTCAGATGAATAATTGCCGGAGCCTCTGAATGCGTTGTCACCTTTGACTTTAACTGAATTAAGCCAACCGTGATATGTATCATACGGCACGCCGAGTTTTACGGCACATTCTTTTATGGTAAGTTCTGGATGATCGTGATGATACTGAACCGCATTTTCCTTGAATTCTTTTTCGTATTGTCTTGACATGGTTTTTCCTCCTGATTTCTTCCTCTTCTTATTATATCATGCAAGTCAATATCGGTCTGTTTCTTTTGGTTACTTTTTATTCTAGCATTA
>CASFZT010000139.1 GCA_949299215.1 uncultured Ruminococcus sp. | reverse complement strand
TGCTCAATTTTCGCAAATTGTTTTTCGGCTAATTTCATATGTTTATTTTAACATATTTCCTCTAAATTTGCAACACTTTTATGTGAACAGGCTCTAGTTGAAATATCTATAATTAAAGTGTAAAATAAATAATGCATATTCAATAAGAGGCTTGCCCCGTCATTCAACGTGGCAAGTCGCAGCGAAGCTGCGATGAAGTTTCGGTTGGGGATTTAACCCCAACTGAAACTGAATATGGAACCCACCGCCTTAGAGGCAGTGGGACATCTTGCCTAAGTTATAATAAATTAGGTTATGGCAAATTTTGAAAAGGAGTTTTGAAAAATGAAAAAATCTAAAATTTTAAGCGCTGTTCTCAGCGTACTTATGCTCGGCACAGCGGCTGTTTCCTTTACAGGCTGTGTGAGTGAGGACGACAACACTCTCGTTATGGCAACAAACGCCGAATTCCCTCCCTATGAATACTATGACGGGGACGAGATCGTAGGTATTGATGTTGAAATCGCTAAGGCTATCGCAAAGGATATGGGTTACACTCTTGTTATCGAGGACATGGCTTTTGATTCCATTATTGCTGCTGTTCAGTCCGGCAAAGCCGATTTTGCTGCTGCAGGCATGACTGTTGATGAAGACCGTCTTAAAAGCGTAAACTTCACAGACACATACACACAGGCTTCACAGGTTATTATTGTTAAAGAGGGTTCTCCCATTGCAACTCCCGATGACCTTGTAGGAAAGAGGATCGGTGTTCAGCTCGGTACAACCGGTGACACTTTCTCCACGGATATCACAGACGCTTCCATCGAGCGTTACAACAAGGGCTTTGAGGCTATTCAGGCTCTTAGCCAGGACAAGATAGACGCTGTTATCATCGACAGAGAGCCTGCAAAGGTTTTTGTTGAGCAGAATGAGGGTCTTGTTATTCTTGATGAATCCTTCACAGAAGAAGAATACGCAATTGCCGTTGCTAAGGAAAACACAGAGCTTCTTGAAAAGATGAACGCTTCTCTTGCTAAGCTCAAAGAATCCGGCGAGCTTCAGGCTATCATCGACAAATACATCTCCGCAGAATAATACCACGGCATTTATGCGGCTGCTGTTTTTACGCCGTGCCGCACTTTATAAATAATTACGAGGAATCTGTCCGCATGGGCGTATTGCACGTCTTTCAAGCAAATCCGCACCATGCGGCAGTTTTTTGTATTAACGCCTCTTATCGAAAGGATGAAACTCCAGATGACAGAATTTTTTGCTATGATCCTGCAGGCAATCGCCAATTTTTTTATTAATTTAAAAGACAGGTTCGTTTTCAATTTTATCGAAGATGACCGCTGGAAATACATTACCGACGGTCTTGTCGTTACCGTTGAAATTGCATTATGTGCTGTTTTGCTAGGAATACTGCTCGGATTCATAGTTGCCATTATCCGCACAGCGCATGACATGACAGGAAAATTCAAGATACTGAATTTCATCTGCCGTATTTATCTGACCGTTATCAGAGGCACTCCGGTTGTAATTCAGTTGATGATAATCTACTTCGTAATTTTTGCGTCATTTAACGTTGAAAAGATACTTGCCGCATTTATCGCTTTCGGCATAAATTCCGGCGCTTACGTTGCGGAAATCGTTCGCGGCGGCATAATGTCCATTGACAAGGGACAGTTTGAGGCAGGAAGAAGTCTTGGCTTCAACTATGCGCAGACCATGATATATATAATAATACCACAGGCTGTAAAAAACGTCTTTCCTGCACTTTGCAATGAATTTATCGTTCTTCTTAAGGAAACCTCCGTTTCAGGTTACATTGCAATGCAGGACCTTACAAAGGGCGGAGATATTATCAGAAGCCGTACTTATGATGCATTCATGCCGTTAATAGCCGTAGCAGTCATTTATCTTGCAATTGTAATGCTGCTTGAATACCTTTTCGGACGTCTTGAAAGGAGATTGAGGACCAGTGACCACTAACAGCAACGAAGTAATCATCAAGGTTGAAGATCTTGAAAAGCAATTCGGCGGTATGGAAAGCAAGGCGCTCAACGGCATATCCACCGAAATACACCGAGGCGAAGTAGTTTTCATAGTCGGTCCGTCCGGCTCCGGAAAAAGCACTTTTTTAAGATGTCTTAATCTCCTTGAAGTACCCACAGGCGGAAATATTTATTTTGAAGGTATCAACATCACAGATAAGAAAAACAATATAAACCTGTACCGTCAGAAAATGGGCATGGTTTTTCAGCAGTTCAATCTTTTTCCGCATATGAATATCATGAAAAATCTTATAATAGCACCCATGAAGCTTCAGAACAAATCACGTGAAGAAGCCGAAGCTACCGCTATGGAGCTTCTTGCAAGAGTAGGTCTTGACGACAGGGCAAACGCTTACCCCAATCAGCTTTCCGGCGGTCAGAAGCAGCGTATTGCAATCGTGCGTGCGCTTTGCATGAAACCCGATGTTATGCTGTTTGACGAACCTACCTCCGCACTTGATCCGGAAATGGTCGGTGAGGTGCTCAACGTTATGCGTGAGCTTGCCGAGGAAAACATGACAATGGTCGTTGTCACGCACGAAATGGCTTTTGCAAAGGAAGTTGCAAGCAGAGTCATCTTCATGGACAGCGGTACCGTTATTGAAGAAGGAACCCCCGATGTATTTTTCACAAACCCGAAAAGTGACCGCCTTAAAGGCTTTTTAAGCAAGGTACTTTAATGTATATATAAATATTTTACTCAAAGGATGCTGTTTTTACATGGCGTCCTTTTTGGCTGTGTTGCATATTTTTAAATTATGGTGAAGTTTTATGGAAACTGTTAAAATACTTATAGAACAGACGGCTGTAATGCTTGTTCTTATTTTATTCGGCGCCTTCCTTTACAAAAAAGGCGTATTTACAAAAAAAGGCGGCAAACAGCTTTCAAACTTTGTTATAAGCGCTGTTTGTCCCGTTCTTATATTCACATCATTTCAGAAGGAACTCGATCAAAAGCTTGTAAACGGGCTGCTTCTGTCTTTTTTGCTTGCTTTGATATCTCATATCGTACTCATCACATTTTCAACCTTGATTTTCAATAAAAAATGGCGTGGTGAGGACTATGCCGTGGAGCAGTTTGCCGCTACTTATTCAAACTGTGCATTCCTCGGCATACCACTTGTCGGAGCTGTTTACGGTTCCGAGGGTATTTTTTATGTTACGGCTTATATTGCTCTCTTTAACCTGCTTTCCTGGACGCACGGCGTTATGCTCATGACCGGAAATATAAGTGCAAAAAGCCTGCTCAATGTTTTAAAAGCGCCTGCTGTAATAGCGACTATCGCAGGTGTGGTATTCTTCTTTGCGGGAATAATTCTGCCGGAAGTAGTACTTGAGCCTTTAGAATACATATCATCTCTTAACACGCCGCTTGCCATGATCGTATCGGGTATCATGATATCTCAATCCAATCTGAAAAAAGCGCTTAAAAAAGGCGGTTTATATCTTACCTGTGCGGTAAAGCTTATCATCATACCTATAATCATAATACTTATTTTCATTCCGTTCAGCGAAAACACCACAGTCATAAACACTGCAATAATCGCTGCTTCCGCACCTACTGCCGCATCTACGATCATGCTTGCCACAAAGCACAAAAAAAACGGCGTTTATGCTGCAGAAATATTTGCAGTTTCAACCATTGCATCCGTTGTAACAATGCCGCTTATGATCGTTATTGCCAATTTTGTGTATAGTCTTGTCTAAAAACTCATTTATCAAGCCTGTCAATATGTTTAATAGTAACGAAAAATTTTTGATTTATTGACCTTACTGCACAAATTTGATATAATATATAGGTTAAAATAATTATGTTACCAACCACTTCTATATATTACAAAACAAATACAATTTCTATACAATTCGGCAATACGGATTGACTTTTATTGTAAATGCTGATATCATTTAGATGAACTAAAGAGTGAAATAAAGAAAGGAGGACGGTATATGCTTGAGATGAACCTTTGTTATGGCTGCATGAACGAAAAAAATCTTGACGAAAACGGTAACTGCACAATATGCGGCTACAACGAAAACACACCTCATCTGCCGTCTTATCTTGCTCCGGGAACTGTACTCAACGAAAGATATATCGTCGGAAAGATCAAATCATACAACGGCGAAAGCGCAGTCTATCTTGGCTTTGATACAATTACCTCAAGCAAGGTTATGATAAAGGAATATATGCCGGATACTCTTTGCAGCAGAGAGAAAAGCTCGGCACTCATCAATGTAGATCAGAATTATGTTGCTCAATACAAAACCTTTATGTCAGAATTTGTTGAGCTTAACAAAACCCTCTCAAAAATGCGCACACTCAGTCATGTTATCTCCGTTACCGATCTTTTCGGGGAAAATAATACAGGCTATGCAATAATGACTTATTTTGACGGCATCACGCTCTCCGAACATCTCAAAAACAATGCCGGCGAGCTTTCATGGGAGGAAGTCAAGAAGATATTCCCACCCATATTCACTACGCTTTCTCTTGTTCACAACGCCGGTCTTATACACCGTGGCATTTCACCGGACAACATTCTCATAAATGATAGAGGCGAAATAAAGCTTACAGGCTTTGCTATTGCAGACGAGCGTACCGCAAACACCGAGCTTGCGCCGGAGTTATACAACGGCTATGCCGCTCCGGAACAATACAACTCAAACAACTGGCAGGGTACATGGACAGACGTTTACGGAATATGTGCGCTTTTATACCGTGTACTTATCGGTGTCGTTCCGACAAATGCGCTTGACCGTATAACAAATGACAATCTTATTGAGCCTGCTATGCTCAATACCAATATACCTAAAAATGTTTCAAAGGTTATCATGAACGGCCTTAATCTCAATAGTGAAATGAGGATCCAGACCATCACGGAGCTTGTTACGCAGCTTTTTGAACAG
>CASFZT010000138.1 GCA_949299215.1 uncultured Ruminococcus sp. | reverse complement strand
AACTGCAAGATTTATGCCGCAGGTAAGAGCATATCTGAACGAAAAATAATCTTCTTCGTTTCCTGCTTCATCACATATTATAATATCCGGCGACATAACACGAACAGCGCTTTCAATACCATCACGTTTGCTGTAGCCGTTGAAAACATCTGTATATTCTCCGATATCATTCTGCGGCAGACCATTCCATACTGCTGCAATTTCGCCTCTTTCATCTATAAGTGATACACGATGTTTTTTCCCCAATCTGCGGCATATATCACGCAAAACTGTTGTTTTTCCGCTTAACGGTGCACCTGCTATAATTATACTTTTTAATCCCGATGCAAATGCAATATTACAGATATTATCGGAACATCCTATAATTTGTGATGCTATTCTGAAATTAAGCCCGCTTATATCCTTTATGTTTACAATGTTGCGGTTCTGAATTACAGCCGTACCACATATCCCTACTCTGTGTCCGCCTTGTACGGTAATAAATCCATTGCATATATCCTTTTGAAAGCTATGCACGGAATATCTGCATACCGCTTCAAAAATCTGATTTACGGCGTTTACATCAGATAAAGGGCAATTAAAAGAAGATGCCGAAAGCGTACCGTCTTTGGATAGGAAATACGATTTACCCGAACATACGACCGATAAATGTCGGTTTATTCGTATTCTTATTTCATTTATATTTTCATTGGTTTTTTCAAGTGCAGATTTTATATCTCCACTAAAATATGAAAGTATTTTTTTATCCACAACTTTTTACTCCGCAATAAATTTTCGGACAAACCGTTTATGTTTTATAATATGCCGATAAGGACAAGTATAGAACAACAAAAAAACTGCATGAAAAAATCCATGCAGTTTTTACGCAAATATTATCTTATTGTTATTTTTCAACCCATACGGTCTCTGTTTCATGGCGTTTAGGTCGTCCCATAAGATTGCTTAAACCTGTTTTGGGACTTAATCCGTTATATAAAACATTATAACACTGTTCGGTAATGGGCATATCTACATTTATTTTCTGTGCAAGACCGTAAGCAGCTTTCGTACAGAAATATCCTTCAACAGTTCCAACCTGTTTAACTGCATCTTCCGGAGAAACACCCTTGCCGATCAAAATTCCGGCGCGTCTGTTTCTGCTGTGCATACTTGTGCAGGTAACGATCAAATCGCCTATACCACTAAGTCCGGCAAATGTTTCGGATTTAGCACCCATGGCAATTCCAAGGCGTGCAATTTCCGTAAGTCCCCTTGTCATAAGTGCAGCCTTTGTATTATCGCCAAGCCCCATACCATCACATACACCTGCACATAAAGCAATAATATTCTTTAAAGAACCTCCTAGCTCGCAACCTACAACATCTTCGTTAATATAAATTCTGAACACATTATTAGACATTACACTTTGGATATAATCGGAATATTTAGGTTCAATTGATGCTGCAGTTATGGTTGTAGGAACACCAATAGCAACTTCTTCTGCATGAGAAGGGCCAGTAAGCACAACAACCGGCGAATTAGGCAACTCCTCCGAAATAACCTCACTCATGCGCTTATAGGTTATATCCTCAAGGCCCTTGCTTGTATTTACAATAATAGTTTTATCGGAAATATACGGTGCAATTTCTCTTGCAACACTTCTTACCTTGGATGTAGGAACACCAAAAATTACAATATCCTTATCCTTTACACAGGATGTATCATTTGTAAGAATGATATCAGAGCTTATTTTTACTCCCGGAAGCTTTTGCTTATTCTCTCCGTCACGGCGTATATCATTAAGCTCACTTTCAAACTTAGACCATACCGTAACATCATGATTAAAGTTATTAAGCATTACCGCAAGTGCCAGACCAAAACCGCCCATACCAAGAATTGCAACTGTCGCCATAATATTTCCTCCTATAAATCAATCAGTAGATTTCTTTTTAAAGCTGAATTTATTTTCCGTACCGTTGCGCAGGCGTTGAATATTTGCCTTATGCATATAAATAAGCAGTACGCTTGTGCAGGTAACAAGAATTACGTGAGCAACACATATGTTCATAGGTTCACCTTCGGCAAAATAATGCAGAATAAAGGTAAGTATCGGATAGAACACTGCTGCCGAAATTGAAGCCACTGATACATATCTGGTAATAAAGAGTACCAGTGCAAAAAAAGGAATAATTATCACAAATGTCATTGGATCAATTACAATAAGAATAGAACAGGAAACAAGTATTCCTTTTCCTCCTTTAAATCCATAATAAATTGGAAAGATATGTCCCAAAATAGAAAATATTCCCGATATGTATCCAACCGATTGCTTATCAAGCACCTCAGGATACCACTCAGCAGGTGATGTAAAGCAATTCTCTCCTATGATAAGCTTAAATACAAGCAAGCTTATCAGAACCGCAACTATACCCTTTGCAAAATCTCCAATCAGCGTAAGCAGTGCAGGGAGCTTTCCATAACAGCGCAATGTGTTTGTAAGTCCTGCATTTTTACTGCCGTGTTCTCTTATATCCTCATGCTTTAAAAGACGTACAACTATAATCGAAGAATTGCAGCTTCCAAGCAAGTAAGAAATAATCATCGTCAAAAGAATACAAATAATTACTTTCAGCATAAAACATAATCCTTTTTAGTTTATATATTTTCGAAATCAGATGTCAATCGTCATCACGATTACGTTCTCTTACAATAAATCTGACGGGAGTACCTTCAAGTCCGAATGTCTGACGTATCTGATTTTCAAGATATCTCTGATATGAAAAATGGAACAAATCAGCACGGTTTACAAACACAACAAACGTAGGAGGCTTTGTTGACGGCTGGGTCATATAATAAATTTTCAGACGTCTGCCTTTATCGGAGGGGGGCTGTACTCTTGTTGTAGCATAAGCAAGTATATCATTAAGCATACCAGTAGAAATTCTCATGCTGTTCTGATTATTTACATTGTTTATCATATCGAACAGCTTATCCACACGCTGTCCTGTTTTGGCGGAAATAAATATAAAAGGAACATATGACATAAAGCTGAAATCTTTTTCAAGCTGATTACGGAATTCGTCCATTGTAGTTGTTGTTTTGTCAATAATATCCCATTTATTTACCGCAACTATACAACCCTTGCCCTGTTCATGAGCATATCCGGCAACTTTTGAATCCTGTTCTGTGAATCCAAACTCAGCATCAATTACAATTACACATACATCAGAACGATCGACCGCCATATATGCACGCAAAACACTGTAATGTTCGATTTTTTCCTGAATTTTTGATTTTTTTCTTATACCTGCTGTGTCTATAAAAACATATTTTCCGCTTTCATTTTCAATTATGGTATCTATTGCGTCACGAGTAGTACCTGCTATATTTGAAACGATAACACGCTCTTCTCCCGCAATTTTATTTATAAGCGAGGATTTGCCGACATTAGGTTTTCCGATAACCGCAACCTTAATATACTCCTCATCATACTGAACTTCGCTGCTTTCGGGAAAATATTCAAATATACGATCAAGCATATCGCCCGAACCATGTCCGTGAGCCGCAGAAATAGGCACAGGATCACCAAGCCCGAGATTATAGAACTCATAAAATTCGGGCGGAGGATCGCCTATGGAATCACATTTATTTACACAGAGAATGATAGGCTTTCCGCTTTTTTGCAGCATACGCGCAACATCATAGTCATCTGCTGTAACGCCTGTTCTTATATCCGTAAGAAAGACAATAACATCCGCCTTTTCAATAGCAAGCTCTGCCTGACGGCGCATCTGTGAAAGAATGATATCATCACTTTTAGGTTCAATGCCGCCTGTATCGACAACCATAAATTCGCGGTTTCTCCACTCGCATTTGGAATATATTCTATCCCTTGTAACACCGGGAGTATCTTCAACGATCGACATACGCTGACCGACCAGTTTGTTAAAAAGTGTAGATTTACCTACATTAGGTCGTCCGACAACCGCAACGATAGGCAACGCCATAAAATCATCTCCAATCCTTATTTATTCGTATAAAATCTTGTCCAACAGATCATAGCCATCATTTTCGGATACGATGACCCTTACGCCGAGAGCTTTTTCAACATCTGAAACAGTCAGATCATCAAGAAACACATCAGTATCATGCTTAAGCATAGACGATGTTATAATAATAGCATCACCAAGCTCTTTATCTTTAAGCTGCTCTATAATATCCCCGGCAGTAAGCAAACCTGAAACGGTAATAGTTTCTCCAAAGAAGTAATTTATAATTTGATATACCTTGCAATTTATATTATGCCACTTTTCTCCGACTTTTTCAACCATTTTTAAAATAAAATTATACGCAGCCACACCTGTTACCAAAGAAACACTTCTTGACCCTGTCGGAGGATCACAATTCTCAAGTGCAGCTTCAAATTCATCAGCCAAAGAGCGCAGCATACCTACACCATTTTCGTACTGACTATACTCTTCATAGCATTTTCCTTCGGGAATAGTTCTTTCTGCTGTAATATAAAATTCATCGGCAGGAAAAACAAGACGAGTATCATATTTTTTAAGAAATTGCTTCTGGTATGCTTCAATTATATCAAGCGCTGCACTTGCGGTTTCCTTATTAAAAAGCTCCAGCGGATAAAGTCCTTCTCTGTATTTTGTAAGTCCGACCGGTACAACTGCAATACTTTGGATATTAGGCATAAGCGCACCCAAGTCGGTCAATGTATGTTCAAGCTCCTTACCGTCATTTATACCCGGGCAAAGAACTATCTGACAATTCATAATGATTCCCGCATCTGCAAATTGTTTAAGATATTCAAGCTTTTTGCCTGCAAAACGATTATTCATCATTTTACATCTAAGCTCCGGATTAGTTGTATGAACCGATACATTTATATTAAGCCGCATCTGAATAATACGGTCTATATCTCTCTGATCAAGATTTGTAAGCGTAACATAATT
>CASFZT010000137.1 GCA_949299215.1 uncultured Ruminococcus sp. | reverse complement strand
GGACTGATGTTTTGCAGAAACTATGCAAAACGGATATTTTCAGTCGAGATGTTCCTTTGCTGTAGTGGTCACTTTGCGTTCATATGAAGCAAAGGCGGCGTCTACCTCGTTTTTGTCCGGAGCTTTTGTAAAGGCGCTTACGACGGGAACTATCACAAAACCCAAGAGCATCACGGCGGCTCCGCAGTTTATCGGAGACTGCAGCCACACCGGGAACATGTCCTTGAAAGCCATGTTCGCGAGCATGACAACCGTTGCAAATATGAAGCACACCCATACAGACACCTTGCTGGTACGCTTCCAGTAGAGTCCGTAGAAGAAGGGGGCAAGAAAAGAGCCTGCAAGGGCACCCCATGAAAGGCCCATCAGTTGAGCTATGTATTTTACCGCTTCGCTGGTGCTGGTGTGCTGAAATATGGCTATTGCGGCGGATATAGTGACGAAGATTACAAGAAGCACGCGCATTGTCAGCAGCTGACTTTTTTTGCTCATGTTTTTTACCACATGACCGTTGATAAGGTCAAGGGTGAGAGTGGAGCTTGAAGTGAGAACAAGAGATGACAGCGTGGACATTGAAGCCGAGAGAACGAGTATGACTACTATACCTATGAGTATGTCAGGCATCTTTTCGAGCATTGTCGGAATAATGGCGTCGTATCCGGACGTATTTACATCCACGTCGTACAGTCTGCCGAATCCTCCCAGAAAGTAGCATCCGCCTGAGACGATAAGAGCAAAAAATGTCGATATAATGGTGCCTTTTGTTATGGCATGTTCATCCTTTATGGCATAGAATTTGCCCACCATCTGTGGAAGTCCCCATGTTCCCAGCGATGTCAGTATTATGACGAAAAGCAGCCCGAGAGGATCAGGACCGAAGAAGGATGCAAACGCCCCCGGATTTGTTCCATCCTCGCTGATACCGGAGAGACTTGCTATAGCTTCTGTAAAGCCGCCGTTTCCGTTCAGAACGGCGGCAATGACAGCTACAATGCCGAACAGCATGATTATGCCCTGTATGAAATCATTGACCGCGGTGGCCATGTAACCGCCTATTACGACATATATGCAGGTCAGCACCGACATTGCTACTATGCATATAGTGTAATCTATTCCGAACGCCATACTGAACAGTCTTGAAAGTCCGTTGTAGAGGGATGCGGTATACGGAACAAGAAATACGAATACTATTACCGATGCGGCGATCTTAAGCCCTTTGCTGTCGAATCTGTGCCCGAAAAACTGGGGCATCGTCGAGCTGTCGTAGTGCTGGGTCATAAGACGGGTGCGCCTTCCGAGCACCACCCAGGCGAGAAGCGAACCGATGAGGGCATTCCCTATGCCTATCCATGTGGAGGCTATACCGAATTTCCAGCCGAATTGTCCGGCGTAGCCGATGAATATAACTGCGGAAAAGTAAGACGTGCCGTAGGCAAAGGCAGTGAGCCAGGGACCAACGGAACGACCGCCCAGGACAAAGCTGTTGACGTCGGAAGCATGCTTGCGGCAGAGTACGCCCACCGAAATCATAATGCCGAAGAAAACAACCAGCATAATAACCTTTATCACCATGTCTGTAACACCTCTTTTCTTTTTACAGAGGAGCGCAAGACAGGTGAAAAAAACGTCCTCTGTTTTCAAAACAGAGGACGAAATAATATTCCGTGTTACCACCTCATTTTGCCATTGCCTCACGACTAATGGCCTCACCGAGTACGTTATCATACTCTAACGCTTTAACGGGCGTACCCGTCTGCTCCTACACGGACGCCGACAGCTCACAGAATGTGCGTCACGTCTTTCAGAGTGCCGCTGGCGGAATGTATTCGCCTGTTTCACACCTGCCGTCTTACACCAGCCGACGGCTCTCTGCAAGGCTGTGATGAGGCTACTTGTTTCCGTTCATCGCGTTTATGGTAGGGATTATATCATTCTGAACGGCATTTGTCAAGATGCTTAATGAAAAAAAGTGAATATCTGCAAAAAATGTGAATTAAAAGTGCGCCGAGGCGATTTCAGCCCATGCCTCCGGTGACTGACGGTATGTTTATTTCCGCAAGGCACTCTGTCACTGCGTCTTTAAGTATTATTTCGCCGGCGGAATCCGCGTTTATTCTCCCTGAAGCGGGATTTTTGACCGAATCTATATGTCCGCGTATATCGGCTTCCACATCCGAATATTCAAAGGCAAAATCACACCCCTGCATTGTACAGTTTATAAGCCTGAGATTTTTGCAGTAGCAAAGCGGCTGGGTTCCTGAGATCCTGCAATTTATAAGTGTGAGACCGTCTGAATACCAGCCGAGATATTCTCCCTTGAGCACAGAGTTTTTCACCGTGACGTTTTCTGAGTGCCAGAAGGCATCTTTAGTGTCAAAATAGCTGTCGTCAACGCACATTCCTTCAACATACTGGAAAGAGTATTTACCACTCATGCGCAGACGGCTTATGTCAATGTTTTTGCTTTCAAACATAAAGTATTCGGATTCTATCACACTTGAGGTTATCCGTATATCCGAGCATCTCCAACCGAACTCGGGCGAGCGGACAGAGCACCTGTCAATTTCTATGTTTTTGCATTCTCGCAGTGTTTTTATCCCGTCTATTGTGCATCCAGAGAGCTTTCCGTCAGAAGCATACCATATGGGCGCTCTCGTCTTGGAGTCAAGGTAACTGTCGCTGAGTGAAAAACGCTGAGCGTGCCAGAGCGGGTACCTCAAAGCGAAGGAGGATCCGGAAATATTTACGTCCCGGCATTCCTTGAGCACCGATTCGCCGTCCGCAGGACCTCCGAATATGCAATCTGTAACGTCTGCGCCTGTGAGATTGTACAGCGAGCGCTCCGCATCAAATGTCATGTTTTTAATTTCTTTTCTCATATATGTACACCCCGAAATGTCGTAAATGCCAGATACTGTTTCGGCGATCCTTGACAGCGTCAGGCTTTGCAAATAAATATTCACATGTATAGTTTACTATTTTATTTCTTCTATGTCAATACATGACAATATATAATATATCACCATATTGTCGGGTATGACAGGATGCTTTAACAATACGCGCGCCTGAAAAATCAGATGAAAAGGAAAAGGGGCTGAGTCATTAACTTAGCCCCCAAAAAGAAAAAAAGCGGATGTTCTTTACCAAAAGGTATTGAGCATCCGCTTGCTTTGTTGTATAATTAAATCGCCAAACCCAATCATACAAAAGCGAGGTAATTATACAACAATGCGAGAGAAAAATCAAGTAGTTTTACCATTAGATTTAGGAATTTGCATTCCCGAAGGAGATTTTGTGTTCGAAGTAGCGGAAATATGTGAGAGTTTGGACTATACGGAACTATTCAATACGTATTTACGTAGTTGGAGAAAAGTAAATCCCATTACAATGTTTGAGATACTTGTATTCGCATATATGAACCGCAAATTCTCATCAAGAGAAATAGAAAGTTTATGCAAAACAGACATACGCTTTATGTGGCTTTTGAACGGAGAGCCTGGGCCAAGTGCGTCAACGATCGTAAGATTTCAAAGAGGACATTTAGCGGAAGCAATAGAAGGACTATTCTATCAATTCGTAGAAAAGCTCTATAAAATGGGAGAGGTCAAATTCAATAATCTTTTCGTAGATGGAACAAAAATAGAAGCATACGCAAACAAGTATACGTTCGTGTGGAAAAGCGCAGTTGAAAAGAATCTTGTAAAGCTTGAAAAGAATATAGATACATTGCTTTCCGTACTTTCTGAGAGATACGGTTTTAGTGAAAATATATCTCTTGAAGATTGTTACGAGAGTTTGCTTTGTCAAGCACAGTGGATTAATCTTGTATTCGTTTCGGGTAAAGGAAAGCACAAGACTCAATTACAGAGAGATATTGAGCTTTTAAAGGAATACATAGACAAAAAGGCAGAATACTGCTCACATCTCGGCAAATTCGGTAACAGAAGAAGCTTTTCAAAGACGGATACGGATGCAACCTTTATGCATATGAAGGAAGATTATATGCGTAACGGACAGCTTAAACCGGGATACAATATACAGATAGGTGTAGAGAGCGAATATATTGTAGGTGTAGGCTCATTCTCAAATAGAACCGACGTAAACACTTTAATTCCTTTTCTGAATAGAATAAAAAAACACACTAACAGAAAATTTGAGAACATAGTTGCCGATGCAGGTTATGAAAGCAGCGAGAATTATCTGTATCTTGAAGAGAACGGACAGAATTGCTTCATTAAACCGCAGAATTATGAAATCAGCAAGAAAAGAAGCTACAAAGCAAATCCGTATACAGTAGAAAATATGCCTTACGATGCAAAGCGTGACGAGTATACTTGCCCTAACGGAAGAAAGCTTAAATTCAGAAGAGAAAGCAAAAAAGCAACGGAAAACGGCTATACGATCTCAACCAAATATTACAGCAACGACAAGTGCGGAAGATGTCCTCACAAAGATAAATGCCATAGATCCAAAGTAGGTTACAGAACGGTTAAGGTAAACCAAGTCATACTCGAACACAGATCGAAAGCACTTGAAGCTTTAACGAGCGAGGAAGGAGCGCTTCTTCGTATGAACAGAACTATTCAGGTAGAAGGTGTGTTCGGCGTACTGAAAGAAGACTACGGCTTCAGGCGTTTTCTTACACGAGGAAAGAAGAATGTAGAAACGCAATTTTTCCTTCTCGCTTTCGCATTAAATATTGAAAAACTTTGCAACCGCACGAAAAAAGGAAGAATTGGCTTGGATTTGTTCGCCCTTAACGCCTCTTGAACCAATTCTACGCGGAATTGTATAATTCTTAAAAACGGGGATTTTGCCGATCCTCTTTTTGTCGTACTCATTTTTGCCTCAAAATGAGGCTTTTTCTTTTGCATTACACAAAATCGACAAAATTGCATAGCAAAAGGCTGAGCCTCAGCTTAATTAAAAGCTTTTGACTCAGCCCC
>CASFZT010000136.1 GCA_949299215.1 uncultured Ruminococcus sp. | reverse complement strand
AGCTATCTTTATATATATTGGTGCTGCGGAAACATTTCCCGAAACTCCGTTTTCGACCATTACCGTAACGGCGTATTTCGGAGCTTCCGCAGGAAAATATCCGGTAAACCAACAATTCATCTTCTCGGTAAAATCAGAATTATATCTGCCTGTTTGCGCCGTTGAAGTCTTACCGCCGCTTATCACTATACTTGACTTTGAATATGAGTTTTCAGAATTTGCCGCAGCATACATACACTCTTTCAGCTTTTGGGCCGTAAGATAGCTCATTACCCTTTCATTTTTAGGGTAGGTATATTTCTCATATGTTCCGTCCTCATTTTTTAAGCCCAGAACCAGTTTAGGATAAGACATCATTCCGTTATTTGCAATAGCGGCAGTCATTCTGCAAATCTGAAGCGGTGTTGCCGTAAGCTTACCCTGTCCGAAAGAAATATTTGCCTTTTCTGCAGGTATTGAAATTTCCCTCTCTGTCGGAATATATCCGGAATCGGAGGTAATTCCTCGGCAAAAATTTATTTCCTCTCCAAATCCAAGTTCCTTTGCCGTTTTTATATAAAAATCAGAGTCTATATATTTGCTCAATTCAATAAAGTATGGATTACAGGAATATTCAACTGCTTCATACATATTTATTTCTCCATGTCCGCCCCATTTATGACAACTGAACTCCTGACCTTCAACATCGGTCACTCCGCGGCAAACGTATGAAAACTCCGGACTTATTCCCTGCTCCAATGCTGCCGCTGCCGTCACTAATTTAAAAATTGAGCCTACACTATATGCCGAAAAGGCTTTATTTACAAATGGAGAATTTTCATCGTCAAGATTTTCCGCTGGATTTTCCTGATTATACAGTGGGCGGCTTGCGCAGGCTTTTATCTCACCGCTTTTTATATCCATAACTATTGCCGCACCTGCTTCACAATTATTCATGGCATTTTCACATATCTGCTGTATATCATAATCAAGTGCAGTCACGATGCCTGCATTGATCTTTTCACCCTCATTCACTTCTGAATAAAGTCCGCTTAACACGCTTCCCACCGCATTTACGCTATATTCTGCTTTATTTTCAGAATAACTGCTGTGCAGAAATTTATTATAGGCATATTCAAGTCCGCAAACGCCGTTCCCGTCAGAAGTATATCCTATAATATGACGTGCAAGCTGGTTATTATCGGTACGCTGTGTTTTTTTTAGTATAACCGGTACACCATCTATCTCATCTTCCGAAACTGTACACAAAAAAGGAAGATTACCCTTTAACCCATTCTCATATACGTCATAATCAACGACATACGGAAAAGCCTTAACAGCACTTTCATCGTTCGGATTGATCACAGCACGATATACTTCCGTTCTGTTATTAAGTCTTTTGCCGTTACAATCATATATACCGGCATATTCCTTTATTTCGGAAATTACATACCTTCCTCTTCCCAAAGACGCACTTATAACCTTCTCATCAAACTGTATCGTAAATATTTTCAATAATAACAAAGCGGACGCAGCAATACATACCGCCAAAACCATTTTTGATCTTACAACCATAAAAGCAGCCTCCCATGCAAGTTTTACACAAGAGGCTGTTCTTTATTCACTTTATTTAATATTATTTTTTAATTTAGCTGCCGTAAGAGTATTCTTCATAAGCATTGCTATCGTCATAGGACCTACTCCGCCCGGAACAGGCGTAATATAACCTGCCTTTTCAAAACAAGCATCATAATCAACATCACCGCAGAGCTTTCCGTTTTCACGTCTGTTCATGCCAACATCAATTACTACCGCACCCTCCTTTATCATATCCGGAGTAACAAAGTCAGCCTTACCTACTGCTGCGACAAGAACATCAGCCTTTGAACATACCTCGGCAAGATTTTTTGTATGAGAATGACATATTGTAACCGTTGCATTTTTATGTAACAAAAGCATTGCCATAGGTTTGCCTACGATATTGCTTCTGCCGATAACAACGCAGTTCTTGCCGCCAACGTCTATACCTGTTTGTTTGAGCATTTCCATAACACCCGCAGGGGTACACGGCAAAAAGCTGAAATCGCCAATCATTATATGTCCTACATTTTCAGGGTGAAAAGCGTCTACGTCCTTTGAAGGAAGAATTGCATTTATAATTGCGTTTTCATCAATATGCTTAGGAAGTGGGAGCTGCACCAAAATACCGTTCACCTTATCGTCAGCATTAAGCTTTTCAACCAGCTCAAGAAGCTCTGCCTGTGTTGTTTCTTCCGGAAGTGCATACTCATATGAATCAAAGCCCACCGCCTCGCAAGCTTTTTTCTTATTATTGACATACACTCTTGATGCAGGATTATTTCCAACGATCACAACCGCAAGACCTATTTCAATACCCTGTGCCTTAAGCTGTTCAGCTTCTGCTTTGACCTGTGCTTTGACATTTGCCGAAATTTCCTTACCGTCAATTATCTTTGCCATTTTCTTCATCCTCCGTTTTTTCTTGATTTTCTATAATTTCATCTCTATCCTCTGCATCTAAAAGCTTATCTTCTTCTTTAAGCTTGTCCTCTTTAAGATACTTACGCTTTGCCATGCGCTCCTGTTTTTTTTGCTGATATTTCTCTTCTTTTTCCTTACTTTCGGCAATAAGCTGCTTTGACTCTTCAGTATCTTTATAGAAAACATACTCTCCGTCTGACCAAGCTGAGATATACGCAATTGTCCGATCATATGACTGTCGGTACGCAGACCCTCTATAAAAAATCTTCCAAATCCATACCAGCCCAGATACATAAAGAAGATCTCCCCGTCAAACTTCCTATGCTCAAAATAAATATGCAAAAGTATAAATCCTATCAGACACCAAAGCGATTCATACAAAAAGCATGGATGTACGGGCAATGTCGGGTCTACGCTGACACCGGACATTTCAAAAATCTCCATTTGATTATTTGAAAGCACATACTGTATTCTTGGACTTGTCATACCCCATGGAAGCTCCGTATTTGAACCAAACGCTTCATGGTTGCAGAAATTGCCCCATCTGCCTATACACTGGCCGATAAGAAATCCCATAGCCGCCAGATCGAACAACGGAGCAATACGCACATTGCGTATCTTGGCAACAATAAATCCTACTAAAATTGCACCTATCACGCCGCCGTATATTGCAAGACCACCGTCACGCACAGCAAAAATTTCTTTCCAATTACCGCTGTACTCGCTCCAATTCATAAAAACATAATATAATCTTGCACCTACGACTGCACCTATAAATCCCCAAAACACTGCGTCTACCGCTCTGTCGCCGTCAAGTCCCACTTTTTCCATTCTTTTAAAGCAATATATTACAGCCAAAAGAACGCCTATTGTTATTAAAATCCCATACCATTTTATTTCAATTCCAAAAATTTCAAACGCTGTACTATACACCGGAAATTCAATACCCAGTTTTGGAAAAGAAATAGTATTCCACTGCTCACTGCTCAAAATTAATCCTCCTTGCTGTTTATCGGCTCAACAATTGAAATAGCAACATTTTCCGTATTAAACTGCTTTTCAAGGCGTACTGTTACATCTTCAAATGTACAAGCTGCAACCGCTTCGATATTATCAAACACCGTAAGCTTTTCCATTCCGTTATTAAGCATTGCTGTTGCAACAGCTTCTGCATTATTCAACGAACGGATAAGGTCACCGTAATATGCCTTTTTAATAATATTAAAACGTTCCTCGTCAAGTCCATCTTTCTTGCAGCGTTCAATTTCTGCAATAATTCTGTCGCGCACTACAATAGGATTTCTTGATTCTCCGCCGAAAATCGAGCAGAAATATCCGTCGCCGCTGAACACCTCAGAGGAAAATGTAGAGTTAATAAGACCATCATCATAAAGCTTTTTATAAAAATCAGAGCTTTCATCAGCAAGCAGTGAAAGAACAAAATTTGTTTCTATCTCCGCTTTAAGACGTTCCATTCCATCCTCCGGCTTTGCCTTAAATCCTATATTAAATATAGGAGTTGCAATTTCAAGCTTCTGAGTGATTTCATGCTTACAAACAGTATCCGGTTCATACTCAAACGCAGTTTCAAGCTCTATATTCTCATTAGGCTTAAGATGTTTATCGCAAACCTCAAGCACCTTATCAACATCTACATTTCCGGCAATACTCAAAACCATATTATGGAGATTGTAAAATGTATAATAACACTTATAAAGCAAATCAGCATTGATTTGTGCGATACTTTCAGTCGTTCCGGCAATATCAATCTTTACAGGATGATTATGATAGAGCGCTTGAAGCATATTAAAGAAAACTCTCCAGTTTGCGTCATCATCGTACATTCTGATTTCCTGTCCGATAATTCCCTGTTCCTTTTGAACGGTAGCCTCCGTAAAATAAGGTTCCTGCACAAATTTAAGAAGAATTTCCAATGACTCGTATACGTTCATTGTACAGGTGAAAAGATAGCAGGTCCTGTCAAATGAAGTATAAGCATTTGCGGACGCACCTGTTTTTGCATAAAGGCTGAAAACATCACAATCCTCGTTTTCAAAAAGCTTGTGCTCCAAAAAATGCGCAATACCATTCGGTACTGTAACAAAATTCGTATCGTTCTTTGTTTTAAACTTTGCATTTATCGAACCATACTTTGTACCAAACAATGCATGAGTGGTATTATAATTATCCATTTTCCATACATAAATATCAAGTCCGGACGGATGCTTAATACGGACATATTTTTCGCCTGTGCGATCATTGCTTATCATTTCCTTATTTATCATTTGAAGACTCCTCCTTTCCCGTAAGAACATACACAGTATCAAGTGTCAATGAATTTGCCGCCTCAATTATATCTTCTCTTGTAACGGCTTTGATATTTTCGATCTCGTCCTCGGGAGAAAGCTTCTTTCCACTGTAACTCTGCTGGAAATACCATTCCGTTATTGAACGTGCTCCGTCATTTACGCCCTTAATGGAGTTTATCATATCAAGAGCAGCTTCCTTTATATCATCATCGGTAAAGTCGCCGTTCTGCATAACTTTAAGCTGATTCATTATCTCATCCTGCGCCTTTTGGATATTAACGTTTTCAACGCCGCTCTTTACCATAAGTACGCCTTTTTTATCATTATATCTTGAACTGCAGGTATAACAAAGGCTAAGTCTTTCTCTTACATTTACAAACAGCTTTGAAAATGGTGTACCACCGAAAATCGCATTCATAACCTTCATTGCCGAAGAATTTTTATAATCTGATTTAAAAGCTATCACCATCTTGCTCTGTGTAACATCATAATGCTCCGTTACATTTACAGGTTCATTCTTAATCGGTGAAAAATCGGAATAATTATCACCGGCATAGTTTCTCTCTATTGAAGAAAATGCGTCTGCAAGATATTTTTCGGCATTTTCGCAAACTTCCGAACCTACAAAGGTTATTTCTATCTGTGCTTCCGATATAAGCTTTTTATACTGCTCATATGCGCTTAAAGCAGTAATTTTTTCTGCCTCAATTCTCTCGCCCTTTGCACTTACGGCACATGGCTCGTCTTTATAAACAGTCATGGAAGCGCGCTTAAATGCAAAAACACTTTTATCATTAATTTCAGAGTCTATATCATCAAGAAGCTCCTGCTTTTTTAACAGGAAATCCGATTCACTGAATCTGCCATCTTCCAAAAAAGGCTCCGTAATACATTCGACAAGAATTTTTGCAAGTTCTTCCGTTATTTTTTCTCCGTCAAATGTATAACGGTCATTTATACAACCTGCCATCAGCGTGATTACCTGACTATCTCCGATCTTGGACGCAGAGCCTTTCAGCGTTCCGCCATAAAGCGAAGAAAGCTTTTTGCTAAGCTCGGTAAGTGTTCTGTACTTATCGCTGCTGTTGGAAAGCACATATGGCACAATTGCATTTAGTGCTGCCGTTTCCGATGAAAGCTTTGTAACAAAGTGGACAATAATGGTATTCGTTTTCTGACACTCATTTAAAATTGTTGTAAAATGTATACCGTCCTTGATTTTTTTTCGGCTGTTCTTTATCATTAAGAATATCACTCCTGTTTCTTTATTCACATATATATTATTTATTATATCACATCTGCATTTAAATTACCATAGTTTTTAAATAAAATTATTATATTTTTTGAAATTGCCCCATCTTGACAAACGGCTTATTTAATAATAAAATAATTATATAGATAAGAGCAAAACTCATAATCAAAAAGCAAGCACAACATAACAAAGGACATCAAAAACAAGTTTTCTCAAAAAAGGTATAGCAAAGCTAACCTCAGCAGAAAAGTGCTGAAATCAGAAGAAAATATGATGTTGAAAGTGCCGGGCAATACCGCTCATTTACTACGTTTAGACGGTTTTGCTAAAGGCTAATTATATAAAGAACAGAGGTGTTTTTTATTCCTATCGATCCAAACGAATGTCCGTATTATCTCAACGATTTTTTTACATATCAACGTGTTGTACGTCTGAAAAGTGAAAAAACACTTGAGGCATATTACACGGACCTGCGGCTTTTTTTGCGCTATCTTAAGGTCAAGCATGGAACTGTTCCACCTGACACGCCTTTTAAGTTTATAGAAATAAAAGACGTACCTATAGACTATATAAAATCATTTTCCAAGCTTGATGCTCTGCAATATCTTAACTATGTTGCCTCACAGCGAGGAAACACTGCAAAGACACGTCACCGCAAGCTTTCGTCATTACGAATGTTTTTCAAGTGTCTTTACAGAGACCTGAATTTAATTCCAAACGATCCTATGAAAGATGTTGACTACCCCAAACTTCCGACTCATCTTCCAAAATACCTCTCTCTTGATGAAAGCATTAATCTTCTTGAAAATATGAATACCGATGACCCTTATTACCTGCGTGATTACTGTATCATAACCCTTTTCATAAACTGTGGTATGCGTTTAAGCGAATTAGTAGGACTTGATCTTCAGGACATTGATCTCGACGAACGTTCCATGCGTCTGCTCGGAAAGGGAAACAAAGAACGTATCATTCACATAAACGATGCTTGTGCCGATGCGATCGTATCATATCTCCCGACACGAAAAGAATCGGAAAAAGAACCCAATGCTCTTTTTCTCAGCAAACGCGGCACACGTATCACCAACCGACGTGTTGAGCAAATTGTTGATAACGCTCTCAAGGACAGCAATCTTGACAACCGTGGATTTTCTACACATAAGCTTCGCCATACCGCTGCTACTCTTATGTACCAGCACGGAAACGTTGACACTCTTATACTCAAGGAAATTCTCGGACATAAAAGCATATCCACCACAGAAATTTACACGCACATTTCAAACGAAAAGCTAAAAGAATCCATGGATGCTTCCCCACTTGCAAATATCAAAAACAAACACAAACCGCCGAAGAAGTAATGCTATACTCTTCGGCGGTTATTTTACATATTAAACGTCATTTTCATCTTTTTTTATTCTGAACACCATTCTCAAAAATCCCGACAGCCAAGGCGCACTCTTTATTACCACAATTTTCATATGTAAACCTCCATTCATCATCGGTATTGTTACATATTATTCCAATAATAAAAAAGTGTTACTTTTTTGAGTAAATAACAAGCAATTTTCCGGATTTCACATCACATACAGCTTCTTTTTCAAAAATCTCATTGCTTACTCCGAGTGGAAATTTTCTTTCAAGGATATGCTCCGTAATATTATATTTTGTTCCGCTCAATGTAAGCGTAATATTTTCGGTAACCGCAAAAACC
>CASFZT010000135.1 GCA_949299215.1 uncultured Ruminococcus sp. | reverse complement strand
GAAGATGAACTTAAAAATTTGCGCCGAAAAATAGACGCAAACCAAAAGACGGCTTTGGAACTGAAAGACTGGGAGCAGTACGATAATTTAATATCTGCAGCGGAACAGGCAGAGCGCACTGTTGAAGAAATAAGGCGCAAATATCCCGGCGGCATTCCGTCTTCTGATGAGATTTCTGCCATAAGGAATCATATTTCGGTTAAAACGACACTTGCACAGCAGACGACAAAAGCGTTGTCACATGAAGATACGGAAATGCTTTCCAAATTGCAAAAGAAATATGACGGAAGACAGCCTACCAAAACCGGAATTTCCGATATAAGAGATAAAATAAATTTATTAACCAAAAAAGAAGCCGAAATTCATGCGCAAGAAAGTGTAAAGCCGACTGAAGACGAAATTGCCTTGCGTAAAAAATTTGAAAATCATGCACCTACGGAGAAGGACTTGGCGCAAGTAGGTGCCGCCGTCAACGAGTATGAACAGGCAGAAATGGCGTACACAGAAACGCCCGACTATATTGTAGAACGTGCAGATCATATACCTGTCAAGCATCAAGGCTCTAAAAAGAAATATCTGATTATGGCGGTAATTGCTGCGCTCATTGCTGTTGCGGGCATAGGAATGTTGTTCGTTCAAATGATACTCGGCATAATACTGCTTGCCGTGGGCGCGGTCTGCCTGTTAGCAACGGGATTTATTTACCTCAACAAAAAAACTTCAGTGCCTGTTTCCGAAACCGTTCAAAGGGTAAACCCCGAAAAAACCGCCAAAGAACGAATAAAAAACAATGCTGAGTTAGCTGTACAGAGATTGCTTGCCCCCTATGGCTATTCTCTCGATAAAAATATTCTGTATTCAGTCGCAAAATTCAAAGATGACCTTGCGAAATATAATAACTTCGTTCGTATCGACAGCGAAAAGGCAAAAGCGCTTGCGGAAAAAATGGCTGAATGTACGCAACTCGATAAAGAAATTGGCGATTATTTTTCCATATTCAACTTTACAGATGGCGATTTCAGTAAAAGACTTTCTGATTTGCAGAACGAGTTGAATAGTTATGCAGCACTTAAAGATATGTGTCGCAAATTTGATGAACAAAATGCGGGCACCAAAGCGCAGATTGAAGAACGTGAAAAAGCGATAGATGATTTTTGCACGAAATATCGTTTTGATAAACAGATAACAGATCATATCCGCGAACTGGAAGATGACGTAACAATGTGTGGTCAGGCGGAAAGGAATCATGCCGAAAACATTAAAAAAGCACAACAACTGAAAGCGGAAAAGAAACTCGATGTCCGCCCAGCTACATCTGAAAGCGACGAAACCGAAAAGATAGAAGAAAGAATCGAGATTATCAACAAAGATATCTCCACGCTGAATATTGACATATCGGATTGTGAAACGGAAGCTGAAAAACTCGATGAATTATATGCCGAAAAACAGCGGCATGAAGAATTGCTGAGGGAATATAAGCATGATCACGATTTATTGATATGGACAGCCGATTTGCTGAAAGAAGCCGATAAGCGTCTTAAAGACAGGTATGTCGCGCCTGTTAAAAATAATTTCGTAAACTATGCCGGATTGTTGGAAACCGCACTCGGAGAGAAAGTGACGATGACTCCTAATTTTGAAATAAGGTACGAACGCAACGGCATAGAGCGTAGCGAAAAACATCTCAGTACAGGACAGCGCAGTATATGCGCGTTCTGCTTCAGAATGGCGCTCATTGACAACATGTACACGGAAGAAAAGCCGTTTCTTATTCTCGACGATCCGTTTGTAAATCTCGATCAGAAGCATATGGACAGGGTAAAAGAGATGCTTAAAAAACTTTCGGAGAAATTACAACTTATCTACTTTACCTGTCATGAAAGCAGGGCAATATAAGAGGGACAAATGGCCAAACTTTTTTCTTCGCAAGATGTTAAATTGCTTTTGGAACAACATAACCGCAGGCTGAACAATCTTAAGGCGGCAAGCAGCGTTTCGGAGCAATACTTAAATCAGATAAAAACCACTTCCGATAACCTTGCCATGCAAGAGGTTATGAATGTTTTGCGCGGAGTCCCTGTAGATGAACTTACAAAGCAGAAAAAAGGGTTAAAAATCAAACCTTTACTTGACCACGGGTACCGAACGGTTGCCGATATTTATTCTTCCACCCCTTACAGGCTTGCTTCTATTCGCGGAATCAGTCAGGATGCCGCCTACACTATCATAAGGATAGCAAAGGATTTTGCAAATAAAACTTTCAAAGAAATACATATAAAGCTGAGTACGGATAATAAAACAAAGCAAGCTACTGAACTTGTCAAAAATATTTATGCATACAATCTTGCCCGCCCGCTCGTTTCTTCTTGCAATCGTTATATAAATGAATATGAAGAGCAGATCGATGACTTATGCAATCTCGTTAAGCCCGGCAAAAACGCACTGCGCTGGTTGTTTACCTCAAAAGCAACAAAAGAACGCGCCAATTTTGCATATCAGAAGCTAACGGAACTTTGGCAAGGCGAGTATGGTTCACAGACAAAAGCGCTTGTAAATGACCTGAAAAATATTGGCAATGCTTCAGCATCAGAGGCATGGACAGATTTTGCGGCACAATCGCCCGCTTATTTTTCCGTGCTCGAAAATGTCAATCCAGGTTTACTCGGTACGTCCGACGCCGTCTACGGTCTGCCTGAGGAGTTGGCTCAGAAAATTCAGGATCAATGCTTCTTTCCGGATGGATTGCTCTGTACTTTAAGACGGTATCAGGAATGGGGCGTAAAGTATATTCTGCATCAGGAACGCGTTTTATTAGGCGACGAAATGGGCCTCGGCAAAACCGTGCAGGCAATCGCTGCTATGGTATCATTGAAAAATACGGGAGCAACGCACTTTGTTGTCGTTTGTCCGGCAAGCGTCCTTACAAACTGGTGCCGCGAAATAGTAAAACACAGTAAACTCAGCGTTATCAAAGTGCATGGCAGTTTGCGACTTGCAGCGATTAAAGACTGGATAAAGCATGGAGGCGTTGCCGTTACGACCTATGAAACAACGAAGTATTTTAAGCTGGATGAAAACTTCCATCATACCCTTACCGTTATAGATGAAGCTCATTATATTAAAAATCCGGAAGCTCAACGCACAATAAATACGCTGGTATTATGTTCTTATTCCCCTCGCTTGCTATTTATGACCGGTACGGCATTGGAAAACAACGTCGATGAAATGATAACGCTTATCAGGTATCTTCAGCCACGCATTGCAAGTTCAGTCAGCAGAATAGCGTTTATGTCGTCCGCTCCTCAATTCCGCGAAAAAGTTGCGCCCGTATATTACAGACGTAAACGAGATGACGTTCTTACGGAACTCCCTGAACTCATCGAATCAAAAGAATGGTGTGCGCTTTCTAAAGAAGAAGAAATTGCTTATGAAGATTCGCTTATGGCAGGACACTATATGCAAGCAAGACGAGTTTCGTGGAATGTAGAATATCTGCACCGTTCATCTAAAGCCAATAGACTTTTAGAAATCATTGAAGAGGCTGAATCGGAAGGCAGGAAGGTGCTAGTATTCTCCTATTTCCTCGATACCATAAGGAAGATATACGATTTTCTCGGTGACAGATGTCTCAATCCAATAAACGGCTCTGTCACGCCGCAAAGAAGGCAGGAAATTATAGATGAGTTTAACGAAGCGCCTGCCGGCACGGTATTGATCTCGCAGATACAGTCAGGCGGAACGGGCCTTAATATACAGGCAGCCAGTGTTGTAGTAATTTGCGAGCCGCAGTTAAAGCCTTCTATCGAAAATCAGGCGATATCAAGAGCTTACCGTATGGGTCAAGTGCGTAACGTGCTCGTATATCGTCTGCTTTGTCCTGAAACTATCGATGAAAAAATTACAGCGATTTTGGAAGAGAAACAGGCAATTTTCGATGCGTTCGCCGATAAATCCGTTGCCGCGAAAGAAAGTCTTGAACTCGATAAGACCACATTTGGTGAGCTTATTAAAGCGGAAATCGACAGGATCAATGCTAAAAATGGTACAAGCACGAATGTATCAGATGAAGAAATTGCCGCTGCATTCAACGAATAAAAAATATTGTTGCAAATTAGGGATAAGACACATGAACGCTAAAATTTCAAATGAGAATCAACATTTTATCATCTTTAAGACCGAAGATAGCAAAGTTGAAGTCGATGTTCGCTTTCAGGGAGAAACCGTATGGCTGACGCTCGATCAAATGGCTATGCTGTTTGAAAGGGATAAGTCTACTATCTCTCGCCACATCAAAAACATTTTTGAAGAAGGCGAACTTACTCGCGAAACAGTTGTTGTAAATTTTGCAACAACTGCCGCAGACGGTAAGACCTATCAGGTTGATTACTATAATCTCGATGTCATTATTTCCGTTGGCTATCGCGTTAAATCGCTGCGTGGTACACAGTTCCGTCAATGGGCAACAAAGCGGCTCAATGAATATATCCGTAAAGGTTTTACGCTTGACGACGACAGGCTGAAAGAACTTGGCGGAGGCGGATACTTCAAAGAACTTTTGGAGCGTATTCGTGACATCCGCGCATCCGAAAAGGTGTTCTACCGTCAGGTGCTTGATATCTATGCAACGAGCATAGATTACGATCCTCGCGCCGAAATCTCCATTGAGTTCTTCAAAAAAGTGCAGAATAAAATTCATTACGCCGTGCACGGTCAAACTGCTGCCGAAGTCATCTATAATCGTGCCGACGCAGAAAAAGAATTTATGGGTCTTACCACCTTTAAGGGTAATCGTCCACATTTACAAGATGCCGTTATAGCAAAAAATTATCTCAACGAAAAAGAATTGCGTAGCCTCGGTCAAATCGTTTCGGGCTACCTTGATTTTGCAGAAAGGCAGGCTGAGCGCGAACAGCCAATGACGATGGCAGATTGGTCGGCTCACTTGGATCGGATACTTACGATGAGCGGTGAAAAACTACTTGTCGGAGCGGGAACTGTCAGCCACGAGCAGGCAATGGATAAGGCAAAGTCAGAATATAAAAAGTATCAGGCAAGAACTCTCTCCGAAGTGGAGCAAGCATATCTTGATTGCATA
>CASFZT010000134.1 GCA_949299215.1 uncultured Ruminococcus sp. | reverse complement strand
TATTTTAAAATGTATATTTTATCAAAAAAATGCATACACGGAAACCGTATATGCATTTTATCTTATTTTTAAAGCACAATTTATTTACTATATATGGAATAAAAATCTACATTAAAGCGTGGTCGCTAAGCTTATTCCAATTCAAATGCACCCGTATAAAGCTGATAATATGTTCCCTTTTCCGAAATAAGCTTTTCGTGATTTCCACGCTCAATAATTCTGCCGTGATCAAGAACCATTATCACATCTGAATTTTTTACGGTTGAAAGACGGTGTGCAATTACGAAAACCGTTCTTCCCTTCATAAGCTTATCCATACCGTCCTGTACCAGAGCTTCCGTTCTTGTATCTATTGATGAAGTCGCTTCATCCAAAATCATAACCGGCGGATCTGAAACCGCTGCACGTGCAATGGAAATAAGCTGTCTTTGTCCCTGTGAAAGCCCGCTTCCGTCACCTTTAAGCACGGTATCATATCCCTGCGGCAGCATACGTATAAAGCCGTCCGCATTTGCAAGCTTTGCTGCAGCAATACAATCCTCATCCGTAGCATCCGGATTGCCATACCGAAGATTTTCCATAACCGTACCCGTAAACAGATTTACATCCTGAAGCACGATTCCTAGCGAACGTCTCAGATCTGCCTTCTTTATCTTATTGATGTTAATGCCGTCATAACGTATCTTTCCGTCTGCAATATCATAAAAGCGGTTTATAAGATTTGTTATTGTAGTCTTACCTGCTCCGGTAGCACCTACGAAAGCAATTTTCTGACCCGGCTCGGCATAAAGAGTAATATCATGCAAAACCTGTTTTTCGGGAACATACCCAAAATCCACTCCGTCAAGGACTACTCTGCCCTCGAGCTTTGTATATGTAAGACTTCCGTCACCATGCGGATGCTTCCACGCCCACATACCTGTACGCTTATCAGTCTCATAAATCTGACCGTCCTTTTCTTCAGCGTTGACAAGTGTTACATAGCCCTCGTCCGTTTCGGGGTTTTCGTCCATAAATTCAAAAATTCTTGATGCGCCTGCAAGTGCGGTTACAATAGCATTGAACTGATTGGATATCTGCGACACAGGATTTGTAAAGTTTCTTGAAAGTGTCAGGAATGACGCTATCATACCAAGAGTAAGTGTTCCTGTGCCGGTAAGTCCCAGATTAGTCACTTCCGCAATAGCCATATATGCACCGACAATGGCAATTATAACATACTGAACATATCCAAGAGCATTCATAAGCGGCATTATGGAATTTGCGTGACCATTTGCACTCATGGCACTTTCAGCCCAGGCTTTATTTTTCTTACGCATTTCCTCTTTGCTTTTCTCTTCATGGCAAAATACTTTAATTACTTTTTGTCCGTTGATCATTTCTTCCACATAACCATTCAGATCCGCAAGATTTTTCTGCTGCATCATAAAATATATTCCGATCTTACCGGTAATAACCTTTATAAGCTGTAAAATGAGGAATATTACTGCCACCGCAACAAGAGTAAGCCAAACGCTTACATAAAGCATACATACAAACACCGCTACAATAGTAAACACCGATGAAACAAGCTGTGCCATTGACTGTGCGATCATCTGACGGAGCGTATCGGTATCATTTGTATAAAGGCTCATAATATCACCGTGAGTACGTGTATCAAATACACGAACGGGAAATCTCTGCATTTTTTCAAACATATCATCACGTATCTTTTTAAGAGTTCCCTGTGCAATAGTTACCATAATGCGATTATAAAGCCATGTTGCCAAAATACCTATAATATAGATCGCACCCATACACACCAGTGCTTTTACAAGTCCCGTAAAATCCGGATCATTTGTTTCCACAAGCGGTGCAATATAATCATCAATAAGAGTCTGCAAAAACAAAGAGGACGCCGCTGAAGCTACCGCACTCAAAAAGATACACACTACAACAAAAATAATCTGACCCTTATACACTCGCATATACGAAAGCAATCTTCCTACAGCTTTCATATCAAAACGCTGCTTTGGCGGCATTCCGCCTTTCATTTCCGACATTTTTTCCTTACTCATTTCCATAATATCACGCTCCCTTCTTCTGAGATTCATATACTTCACGATAAATAACGCAGTTTTCCAAAAGCTCTTCATGAGTACCTGCCGCAGCAATTTTACCGTCATCAAGTACAATTATCTTATCAGCGTGTTCAATGGAACTTATACGCTGTGCAATAATTATTTTTGTGGTATCGGGAATATACTCTACAAATGATTTCTGAATAGTTGCATCTGTTTTGGTATCCACCGCACTTGTTGAATCGTCTAATATCAATACCTTTGGCTTCTTTAACAATGCTCTTGCAATACACAGGCGCTGTTTCTGACCGCCCGAAACATTACTTCCCCCCTGTTCAATATGTGTATCATACTTATCGGGAAATGATTCTATAAATTCATCTGCACAGGCAAGTCTGCAGGCGTGTTTTATTTCATCATCGGTAGCGTTTTCATTTCCCCATCTTAAATTTTCCTTAATTGTCCCGGAAAACAGTTCGTTCTTCTGCAAAACCATTGCAACGGAATTTCTTAATGTATCCAAATCATAATCACGAACATTTACTCCGCCTATCAGCAATTCTCCTCCCGTTACATCATAAAGGCGCGGAATAAGCTGTACAAGGCTTGTTTTTGACGAACCCGTTCCGCCTAAAATACCAACGGTTTCTCCCGAAGCAATATTTATATTTATATCATCAAGAACCTTTTTATCTGATTTTGAGGCATACACAAAATCAACATTTTTAAAGCAAATCGAACCGTTCTTTACGGTATATACGGGGCTTTCAGGATTTGCAATATCGGTTTTTTCATTAAGTATCTCCGCAATACGCTCAGCAGACGCAATAGAAATAGTAATCATTACAAAAACCATAGACAGCATCATAAGGCTCATAAGTATCTGCATCGCATAAGATATAAGTGCTGTCAGATCACCTGTCGTCATTCCGAGCGCAGCGTCATTTCCGCTTGCAACAATAGAATTTGCACCTATCCATGAAATTACTATCATACATCCATACATAAAAAACTGCATAACAGGCGAATTAAACGCAAGCAATTTTTCCGCTTTGGAAAAATCTTTATAAATATTTTCAGAAATGTCATTAAACTTGCTTATTTCGTAATCCTCCCTGTTAAACGACTTTACAACACGGATACCTCTTACATTCTCCTGTACAATATTATTCAGCTTATCATATGTATGGAACACTCTGTTGAAAATGGGGTGTGCACCTCTTATGATCAAAAGAAGGAGCACTGACATTACAGGTATTATCGCAAGAAATATCCATGCAACTGTACTGTTTATACCAAACGAAGCCGCCATAGCAAAGACCAGCATCACCGGACCTCTGACTGCCATACGCAAAATCATCTGATATGCATTCTGAATATTGGTAACGTCCGTTGTAAGTCTTGTAACGATCGACGCAGTAGAATACTTATCAATATTTGAAAAAGCAAAGGTCTGAACATTATCATACATATCCTGTCGCAAATTTGCAGCAAAGCCTACACCGACCTTTGCGGCAATATGCGCCGACAGCACACCCGTAACAAGCTGAAAAATCGCCATTACAAGCAATATGATACCATATTTCCACACAGCACTTATATTTGCGTTATCTATACCTTCATCAATTATCTTAGCCATACACAGTGGTATCAGTATTTCAAATACCACTTCCGATGCAGACATTAAAACTGTAATAACAGAGCCTTTTTTATATTCTCTGAGACTTTTTGCAAGTGTTTTTATCATAAATATGAACATACCTCATTAGAAGTATGTGTCCTCCTCTCTTGATGTTTTGGGTAGTTTTACGAAGCAAAATTTCTGACGGCAAGTCCGAAAAGCACAAAACTCGCAGTTTGAAAACTTGTTTTCGAATTTTACTTTTCGATTTTATAATTTAATCGGTCTTTTTGCAAGATTATTGTAAATAACGGTCAAAGAATGTTTTAAACATTCTATATCCTCATCCGAAAGAGACTCTAACATTATTTTTTCACTTGCGGCAATATCCTCCTCAAACTCCTTTGCAACTTCTCTTGCTTTATCCGTAAGCTTAATGTTTTTATTCCGTTTATTCTTATCATCCATCCAGCTTACAACATATCCGTTCTGTTCCATTCGTGACACTATCCCGACAACGGTAGGATGTGAGACATCCAGAAAGATTTCAAGCTCTTTTTGCGTTGCCTGACCGTTATTATTATTCAGAAACGAAAGCACACGGCTCTGGGCAAAAGTAAGATTCATTTTTTTAAGACTTGCATCGCCATTTGTCTTTAATTTGTCCGATGTAATTTTTATAAGATACCCTATATCACTATTTTTCATATCATCACACCTTTCTAATGTGTAGCGTACTACATATTATAGTGCATATATATATAATTGTCAATAACATAAAGCATTATTTATAAACATCACACAATCGCCAAACCATTGTTACATTTTTCTTATGCAATACAAACAAAAAACTCCGCATTATGATAACCGTAATGCAGAGTTGATTTTAAATTATGCCTTTATTGCTTTATGGAAAATCTTCTTGCCTTTTTTAATAACCACGCTGTCATTGATCTCTATAACAGCATTAGGGTCTGCGACCTTAACATCATCAACTGCGATACCATTCTGCTGAACAAGACGTCTGCCTTCACTCTTTGACGGAACAAGTCCGGTTTTAATAAGCAAATCAAGAATATTGATGCCATTTTCAAGATATGCTGCGGGAATTTCCGTAGAAGGCATATCATCAGAAGAACCGCCGTTTGCGAAAATAGCTCTTGCAGCTTCAAGTGCCTTTGTAGCCTCCTCTTCGCCGTGTACAAGTTTTGTAAGCTCAAATGCAAGTAATTCCTTGGCTTTGTTAAGCTCTGCACCCTGCATTGTTTTTTCCATTTCTTCAATTTCTTCAATCGGAACAAATGTAAGCATTTTAAGACATTTAATAACATCAGCATCACCGACATTTCTCCAATACTGGAAGAAATCATACGGTGATGTTTTTTCGGAATCAAGCCAAACGGCACCCTTTTCGGTCTTACCCATCTTCTTTCCTTCGCTGAGCTCCGTACCGCCAAGCATATTTGCCCACTGATCGTCGCCGCCAAACTGCATATTACAGCCGTATTTTTTATACAGCATATAAAAATCGTATGACTGCATAATCATGTAGTTAAATTCAAGGAAAGTAAGCCCCCTCTCCATTCTCTGCTTATAACACTCAAAGGTGAGCATTTTATTTACGGAAAAGCAAGCGCCGACTTCTCTCAGAACATCAATGTAATTAAGATTCAAAAGCCAATCGGCATTATTTACCATAACAGCCTTATCATCGGAAAAATCAATAAAACGGCTCATCTGCTTTTTAAAGCATTCGATATTATGGTGAATATCTTCCTTTGTGAGCATCTTTCTCATATCAGATTTTCCGGACGGGTCTCCGATCATACCCGTGCCTCCTCCGAGAAGTGCAATAGGCTTATTTCCTGCCATCTGAAGTCTTTTCATAAGACAAAGAGCCATAAAGTGTCCTACATGAAGGCTGTCGGCAGTCGGGTCAAAGCCAATATAAAATGTTGCTTTGCCCTCATTGATCATTTTTTTGATTTCTTCTTCATCGGTTACCTGTGCAATAAGTCCTCTGCGCACAAGTTCATCATAAAGCGTCATAATTTTTTCTCCTTTATATAATTATTAATTG
>CASFZT010000133.1 GCA_949299215.1 uncultured Ruminococcus sp. | reverse complement strand
CTTGATCAATGTATAGCGTTTTCAGACAACGTTACAGAGGATATTGTTTCAAATGTAGCCGGCATTGCCGACAGAAGCTATCTTTTTGATATAATTGATGCCGTCGTTAACAAAGAACCGGCCAAGGCTATAAACGTTATTCAGAATCTCTACAACCTGTCAAAAAGTATGCAAAACATTTGCGATGAGCTTATAGCTCAATTCAGAAACATAATGATTGCCAAATCCGTTCAGGACAGTACGTCATTTCTTGACTGTATGCCATCGGAAACTGAGGCTATAAAAAAATATGCATCACTCTTGACAACCGACGAAATTTTTGATAAGCTTAATTTGCTGCAAACCTGTAACGAGCGTCTTGCAAAAGTCACCGCAAAACGTGTCGAAATGGAAATGTGTATGATAAAGCTTTGCAATGCAGGACAGGCTGTCATAAGCAGTAATGCCGATATGTATGCAAAAATCGACGCTTTAGAGAAAAAAGTATCGGGAATTGCTTCCGCTTCCGCAAAGTCTGCATCTTATCCGACACAAACATATCAAAATAATCCACCGGCTCAGAGAACTTACCCTCAGCAGCAAAACACTCCATCTCCGGTTGAAAAATCCAAGCCTGCAATGAGTGAATTTAAACCTGTTTCATGCTGGGCCGAAATTCTTGAAACATTTGCGGAAATATGTCCCGAAGCATCCGGAGCACTTATGGAGTCTTCTGCCGTTGAGGCGCGTGAATATATGCTTATTACAACAAGCAGTAGATTTTTTATGAACCTGCTGCGCCGAGAAGATACTGCCGCAAAGCTTGGTGAAGCCGTACAACGTGTAACCGGCAGAATATATATTATCAAGGCAAGATGTACCGCAAAGGATGACCGTGATCCCGACAGTCCTTTACAGCAGCTTCTTAAAAAAGCACAGGACAACGGTATACCTACGGGAGCCACTTAAAACAAATTGTAATTTTCATTAGAAAATTATATAAATTATGATTTATAATACTACTTATTAAAAGGAGAATTTCAAAATGAAAGCAAGATTACCACAGGGCATGGGCGGCGGAGCTCAGAACATGAACGGAATGATCAAGCAAGCACAGAAGATGCAGGCTCAGATCACAGAACTTCAAGAGGACATCGAAAACAGAGAGTTCAAGTCCACTTCCGGCGGCGGTGCTGTTGAAGTTGTTATGAGCGGTAAAAAGGAAATAAAGAGCCTTACTATCAGCCCCGATGTCGTTGATAAGGATGATATTGAAATGCTTCAGGATCTTATCATCAGCGCTTTTAACGATACTGTTCATCAAATTGAAGAAACTTCCGAAAAGGAAATGGGTGCTATCACAGGCGGAGTTTCTTTCCCCGGTTTATTTTGATAAATGCTATTCATATCCGCTGCTGTAAAAAATTAGCGGCGGATTTTTCTTTTACATAATTATAAAAAGGAGGATATGCTCGGATAAGGGCATTATTATAACTATGTCAAATACTGCTTTGCCTCTTGTACTTCTTGCAGAACAATTTGCAAGACTTCCCGGAATAGGCATGAAAACAGCTCAGCGACTTGCTTACTATGTAATGACAATGAGCGATGAGGAAGCAAGAAAATTTGCAGAAGCGATTATAAATGCACATGATAAGGTCACATACTGTTCCGTATGCGAAAACTTTACTGAAAACGAGCTCTGCCCTATCTGTGATGACGACCGCCGCAATCACGGCATTGTCTGCGTTGTAGAATCTCCAAAAGATATTGCTGCATTTGAACGTACAAACGAATACAATGGTGTTTATCACGTACTTCACGGACTTCTCTCCCCTATTGATGGAATATCACCGGAAGATATACGCATAAAAGAACTGCTTGCACGTATTCAAAAAGGCGGCATTGAAGAAGTTATTATGGCTACAAACCCAACGGTAGAAGGCGAAGCTACTGCCATGTACATCTCCAAGCTTATAAAGCCATTCGGAACAAAGGTGACTAGGCTTGCATTTGGTCTGCCCGTTGGAGGTATGCTTGAATACGCCGATTCAGTCACGCTGTACCGTGCTTTGCAAAACAGAAACGAAATGTAATACTACTTTCATAGCCGTCTTGTAATTGCACAAATTATATATATAGTAAAGAAATATTTGTGCATATATACAAATATATATAAAAAGACTTGCAAAATGCATTTTGATATGGTATTATATATAAGTCGTTTAAATAAAGCTTGCTTATTTCCACTACTTAATGGGATATAGCCAAGCGGCAAGGCAACGGACTTTGACTCCGTCATTTCGATGGTTCGAATCCATCTATCCCAACCATCAACAAAAGTTGCCGTGCTTAAAAAAATAACTACGGCAACCATATTCTGGGATGTAGCCAAGCGGTAAGGCACCTGACTCTGACTCAGGCACTTCCGGGGTTCGAATCCCTGCATCCCAACCATTCAGTTCGCACAGCGGCAACAATTGCAGGCACTTTTTTAGTGCCTGCTTTTATTTGTATAATAAAACCCACAGTTTTACTTGCACATTATAATAAGAACAGGTTTACCGACCAGAAAATTAAATGTGGAGAGATAATATTATAAGCGACCGAGCGGCAAGCCTTTTGAAATGTCCTACGATAAAATGACGAGGCTTTTCAAAAAGCAAGTGAATACTCAGTCATAAAAATTTAAGTTAAAGCAAAAGAAAGCCTCTCCATTTCGTCAAAGAATAGAGAGGCTTGGCTGATTTTTGTTTAATCCAACTTATTCATAAGGGTTACATATTAATACCAGTTATTGATCAAGATATGACTTGTACTCCTCATTTACAGAAACAACATCTTCTTTAAGAATATAATTGTCATCAGGCACAAGGAATCGATAATTTCCACTAAATGCCTGATCCGGAATATCGTCTGTATCCGGAATCTGCTCAATGAGAAATCTATGCCATAATACATTAAACCTGTTAAGCGCCGTAATACAGTTATTGTAATAGCTTTCTATGTTATCTTTCATAGGAATGGCGCTATATACGATTGAATTTACAATAAGCTGTTTTATCTGCCACAAATCCAGATCCCAAGCAAGAAATGCCGATATGAAATCATAGGTAAGTCCTGCATTTCCAAAAATTTGCGGGTCATCGTTTGCAATTACACACTGAATTCCCTTATGAAGAAGTGCATTTGCGGGATGAAGTCGTAAATCGGGCGTATATCTAAGCATCTGATTGCTTATAGGACAAATTTCTAAAGCAAGACCTCTTGTTTTCTTATCATACGGAATATCATTTAATAACGGATTTTCATCAAGATATTTTAAAATACCGTTTGAAATTTTATGGTATTTTTCGGTGTCGCTGAGATGTTCCTGATTACCAATCTGAGCAATTAATTCATCAAGTGCCTTAAAATAAGTTGTATAGTCCACATCATCACAGCACTTGTGAAGCGGCGTGTTTTGTTCAAAGGCAAGGTTATCGGTAAGCTGCGGGAAAATATTCAATCCGAAGCCGTGTCCTACACGTCTGTCCGATAACAGGCTTGCATCGATCATGTTTGTATTGAAATCCCAGTTTGTTTCTCCATCATGGAAATAGAAATTCAGGAGCTTATAAATCTGAGAATTTATAATAAATTCCGTATAATATTTCGTAGCTTCTCCTCTGTCCTCTTCCGAAACCACATCAAAACCGATTATAAGATCCTTGTAATCACCGTTAGCCCACTTAGCAGCCTTGACCATTTTGCGAATAACATCAAATCTGCGATCACGCCCTCTGTTTCCGCAAAGAATTACTCTGAGTTTAAACTGTTTTCCTTTGTCTTTTGCATATTCATTGGCTAAGCGTTCGGATAGCTTTAGTTCGTCAAGAAATTCATTATCCGGAAAATTCTTGAATTTTCCGAAACCTGAACGCAGTTCCAGATATTCAATATTATCATCAGCAAGATTTTTAAAAGCCTCGGTATAATAATCCCGGTAAAATGCCTTATTGTCAAGCAAATTTTCGGTTTTTGAAAATATTGTATTAAACTCGTCCCAAATGTAAGGTATGTCGTTAATATCATCTGAACGGAACGACAACAATTCAAGAATTTCCTGCATCAGGCTGCCGCCGTTTTCCTCACAGAAAAGCCTTCGGCTTATCGGGGCATACGGTTCGTTTACCGGCTTTGTAAAGGTAAGCTTACCTCTTGTTTTATGATTATTTCCAAGTACTACATATGATTTTCCGTATTTTTGATAATTGTTGTCCGAATCCTCAAGAAGAGTATGGATTATCCATTCGGGCAATACCGATGCAGAGGTATGCATATGCAGCAATCCCATTTTGGGCATATCCTTAAAAATATTCCACAGAGAACTTCTTTCATAGTATTCTTTCACCTTATAAAATGGCTGCGAAACAGGGTACGGTGTTGTGTCCGGATCTCTCAGCGGTGAAATCAAATTTTTATATAGCTGCGCACGGATCTCAGTAAGTTTTGTATTAAGAATTATTTCCTTTTTGTCAGCGCAGGTGAATCTTTTTATAAGTCTGCCGATCTCATCTTCAATTTTATTTTTGTTTTCTTCTTTCTTAGCAGGATCGGATAAATAATCTTTAAACAGCTCCTTTGATTTATCAAATTCATATTTGTATTCTCGGACAATCGGAATTCTTGACTCAAACAAATTATACATCATCTCATGAATCACATTAGCATCGGGTGTATTGGGATCGTCAAGACAACTTAAGACAAATTCAAACACATCTGACTGTGAGATTTTCGGCGTTTTAAAATACGGATATTTAAAATCAAAATCCTGCACATTGTAATCATGTGCATATCTGCCATGACTGCGCTTAATACTTGCAAAATTATTTTCATTTTTAATAAGCAGGTGTTCTCTTTGAGCAGCATATTCTTTATATGAAGATATAGCATTTCCTTCAATGCCAAACCGAGCGTTAATATTGTTCTTATAATTCATATCATATTTTCCTTTCAAAAAAAAACAATTTATATAAATACCCTTTTATTTACGAGCTTCATAATTTGAGAAATGTATTTTTTTCCGCACAAGCATGAACTGCCGTCTTCAAAGAACAGTTCTCCGTCCTGAAAAGATCTTACTGCGGAAAGATTTGCTATTGTAGATGAACGTACAACCTCAAACTCATTCGAAAGCTCTTTTAT
>CASFZT010000132.1 GCA_949299215.1 uncultured Ruminococcus sp. | reverse complement strand
AGACATTAAATCACCTCGCTGAATTAATTTTATTTTTACTTAATGTCTGCTCAACAATCGAAAAAGTGTGTAAAATCTTTGCTTGGGAGCATTTTTTTCGGTTGTTGGGTGCAAGTAATTTTGGCGTTTTAGGCAAAAATCCTTGCACCTTGCCGCCTGTTAGCGGCGGCAAAAGCAGATGTTAATCAGGTTGTATGGCACAAGTCAAAGATTTGTGCCGCTGAAAATCCTGTTTTACAGGGCTTTCAGCCAATAACTGCCCGAAAGGCAGTTATTGAATACGCACTACTTAGCGTTTTTGCCAAGTTCAAATGCTTTTTTGTTAAGTTCAAGGAATTTGGGCGGTACACATTGTTCGATGGCATCCTGCCAGAGCTGTTCTTCAAAATCGGTTTGTGCGGCAACAACGCCCATGAGAACAACATTTGAAGCCTTGGAGTTCCCCGCCTGTTCCGCAAGAGAAAGAGCGTTAACAGCAGTTACCGATATGCCAAGGTCTTTAAGCTTTGAAACAATATCGGAAGGATATTCCGCAGCACCTGTGATAACGGGCATAGGGTCAAGAGTCTGAGTTGAAGTGATGAGCTTTCCGCCATTTTTAAGGAAAGGTACCCATCTTGCAGCTTCAAGAAGCTCAAATGAGATAATGACATCAGCCTCTCCTTTTTCGATAACGGGAGAGAAAACCTCGTCGCCGTATTTTACATATGTAACAACGGAACCGCCTCTTTGTGACATTCCGTGAACCTCACTGACTTTAACGTCATAGCCTTTGGCAAGAAGAACATTGCCGAGAAGTCTTGATGCAAGCAGAGAACCTTGTCCGCCGACACCAACTATCATAATAGATCTTGTATCCAATGAGAATCTTCCTTTCGTAAATTCATAAGCATATTATTTTATTCGGCAATAGCGTCAAACTTGCATACTTCCGTGCAAATTCCGCAACCAACACACTGAGTATGGTCGATAACAGCCTTTCCGTTCTTTACAGAAATAGCGGGACAGCCGAGCTTTAAGCACATTTTGCAGCCCTTGCACTTGTCTGTAACGACTTTGAGAGCAGGTTTGTGCTGAACGTATTTAAGAAGAGCACAGGGGCGTCTTGAAATGATAACTGACGGTTCGCTTATAGCAAGTTCTTCTTTGATCGCAGCTTCTGTTTCGGCAAGATTGTAAGGATCAACAACTCTTACACGCTTTATACCGACAGCCTTGCAAAGTTCTTTAAGATTTACAGCAGCAGCAGGGTCGCCTTTGAGATTTTTTCCTGTGGTAGGATTTTGCTGATGTCCCGTCATACCTGTGATGGAGTTGTCGAGAATGATAACGGTAGAATTTGTTGCATTATAAGCAATGTTTACAAGACCGGTGATACCGCTGTGCATAAATGTGGAGTCGCCGATAACGGCAACGGTGGATTTTTCGTATTCTTCTCCTCTTGCCTTGTTCATGCCGTGAAGAGCAGAAACGGACGCACCCATACAGATCGTTGTATCAATAGAGGAAAGCGGAGCGGAAGCGCCAAGAGTGTAGCAACCGATATCTCCTGAAACTCTTATCTTATTTTTGGACAGGCAGTAGAATAAGCCTCTGTGGGGACAGCCCGCACACATAACGGGAGGTCTTACGGGAACATTTTCGGGGAAAGCAGAAACATCTGCAGTTTTTCCGAGAAGCTTTTCCGCAACAACAGCCTGTGAGAATTCACCTATGTACCCAAAAAGTTCTTTGCCGATAACATTAAGACCAAGCTTTTTGCAGTGTGTTTCAATTATGTCATCAAGCTCTTCGATAACATATACTTTTTTGTATTTAGCACAGAAATTTTTGATAAGATCAACAGGCAGGGGATTTACAATACCAAGTTTAAGGTAGGAAGCTGTGTTTCCCATAGCCTCTCTTGCGTACTGATAGGAGATACCGCTTGTGATTATGCCTATTTCTGTGCCATTGTCAATAATGGTGTTCATGTCGGAAGTTTCGGAATATTGACGTATTTTTTCGGTACGCTCTTCTACAAAAGGATGTCTTATCTTTGCGTTTGCAGGTACCATAACGTATTTCTGAGGATTTTTTACATATTCCTTTTGTGCAGGCTCGTTTCTGTCACAAAGCTCAACGCTTGACTGAGAGTGAGCAACTCTTGTACACATTCTTACGATAACGGGCGTGTCAAATTGTTCGGAAAGCACATATGCCTTCTTTACAAAGTCCTTACATTCGGCAGAATCGGAAGGTTCGATCATCATGACCTTGGAAGCAATAGCATGATGACGGGAGTCCTGTTCATTCTGAGAGGAGTGCATACCGGGGTCATCGGCAACAGCGATAACCATACCTGCATTGACACCGGTGTAAGAAGCCGTGTAGAGAGGATCAGCAGCAACGTTTAGACCAACGTGCTTCATTGCACAGAATGAGCGTGAACCTGCAATTGAAGCACCGAGAGCGACTTCCATTGCAACCTTTTCGTTAGGTGCCCATTCAGCATAGATTTCGTTATATTTGGCAGCATATTCGGTGATCTCCGTGGAGGGAGTACCGGGATAGCTTGAAGCAACTGTAACACCTGCTTCATAAAGACCTCTTGCAAAGGCCTCATTGCCGAGCATAAGCTTTTTCATAACCACAAATTCCTTTCATAAAAGAATAGAGCGTATTTTGGTATAATAAAAATACGCCTTATAAAAATATATTTCATTATATCACATTTTATAGAAAAATGGAAGTGCATTATTTATTTTTTATTATATTTAACTTATTTTTAATAAAATTTATGGCAATACCACACAAAAATTATGCGGTATTGCCATAAATTCAATAAGGGACTTGCCCCGTCATTCAACGTGGCAAGTCGCAGCGAAAGACATATTGCCTAAGTTATAATTTTATGTAATTTATGCATCGTCGGAACTTTCATCATCGGAGTGAGCATTGAGATTTGTAAGACCGTAAGCAAGGGTCATGATGCTGTCACCGAGATGAACATTTTCGACAATAATATCCGAGTGTGACATTTTCAAGTCATAGTGACTGAAATTCCAAAACGCCTTTATGCCGAGCGAAACAAGCTTGTCCGCAAGCTCCTGGGCGGAGGCTTTTGGAATACATAAAATAGCGACCTGTGGGTGAACCTGTGCAAAAAAGTCCTCCATTTTGTCAATGGACATAACGCTGAGGTCGGCGACTTTTTCATTTTCTTTGCGCAGATCGCTGTCAAAAATGCCGACAAGGTCACAGCCGTATTCACCAAAATTCATATGGCTGGCAATAGCTTTTCCGAGATTGCCGGCGCCAAAAAGTACGGTTTTATAGCCCTTGTCAATGCCGAGAATTTTTCCTATTTCGGTTCGTAGTTCAATGAGGTTATAACCGTATCCCTGCTGACCGAAACCGCCGAAGCAGTTTAAGTCCTGCCTTATTTGTGATGCGGTAAGCGACATTTTTGCGGCAAGCTCTCCGGATGAGCTTCTTACAACTCCCTGTTTTATAAGTTCGCCGATAAAGCGGTAATATCTTGGAAGACGTTTTATAACCAAAGTTGAAATTCCGGATTTTTTTGCTTTGGGCATTTGCCGGGTTCTCCTTTCAAGCAGGCTGTGCGGCTTTAGGGACAAGAAAAGCCGCACCCTGAAAAATCAGTTGAATATTATTTCATCAAAGCAGCAAGACGTTCGTTTACAGCAACAAGGAAAGCTTCCGTGTCAACCGTTGTCTTGTTGGGGATAGAAGAAAGAGCAGCAAGGTCGCCTGTCATAATGCCCTCTTCAATAGTTTGTATAGTAGCTCTTTCAAGTTTGTCGGCATAGTCGGAAAGTGCGGTGTTGCCGTCAAGCTCGCCTCTTTTTCTGAGGGCGCCCGACCATGCAAAGATAGTAGCAACGCTGTTTGTGGAGGTCTTTTCACCTTTGAGGTGTTTGTAATAATGACGCTGAACGGTGCCGTGTGCAGCTTCGTATTCGTAAACTCCGTCGGGGGATACGAGAACGGAAGTCATCATGGCAAGGCTGCCGTAAGCTGTTGCGACCATGTCGGACATAACATCGCCGTCGTAATTTTTACAAGCCCAAATGTAGCCGCCGTTTGAACGAATAACTCTTGCAACTGCGTCGTCAATGAGAGTGTAGAAATATTCAATTCCGAGAGCTTCAAATTTTTCCTTGTATTCATTTTCGTAGATCTCTGCAAAGATATCCTTGAAACGGTGATCGTATTTTTTGGAGATAGTATCCTTTGTAGCAAACCAAAGATCCTGCTTGGTGTCGATAGCAAAGTTAAAGCAAGCTCTTGCAAAGCTAGATATGGATTTGTCTGTGTTGTGAAGACCCTGGATAATGCCGTCTGTATCCTTGAATTCATGGATAAGAGCACGTTCTTCCGTACCATCGGCTTTTGTTACAACAAGCTCAGCCTTTGAGTCATTAGCAACACGCATTTCGGTATTTTTGTAAACATCGCCGTAAGCATGACGTGCGATTGTGATGGGCTTTGTCCATGTAGGAATGTAAGGAGTAATGCCCTTTACAATGATAGGTGTACGGAAAACAGTACCGTCAAGAATGGCACGGATAGTACCGTTAGGAGATTTCCACATTTCCTTGAGGTTATATTCGGGCATACGTGCAGCATTTGGTGTAATGGTAGCACACTTTACGGCAACACCGTATTTCTTTGTAGCTTCAGCAGAGTCAAATGTGACCTGATCATCGGTTTCGTTTCTGTGTACAAGACCGAGGTCGTAATATTCCGTGTTAAGATCAACATATGGAAGTATGAGTATATCCTTAATCATTTTCCAGATGATTCTGGTCATTTCGTCGCCGTCCATTTCGACAAGAGGAGTAGTCATTTTGATTTTTTCGTTCATTTTAAATCACCTATCCTTAATTTTTATTTTAAGGGAGTACCCCTTAATGTACCGGATTTTAGAAATACCATTTAATTATTACAAGAACGAGCATATGCAGCGGATAGAACCAGTAGAAAATCCACTTGTTGAGCTTGCTGCGGCTGCCGCCTCTTTCACCGTTGTAGTTTTTCAAAAGAAGCGGAGGTATGAATATGCCTATGATCCACATTGTAAAATAATTCAACAACTCTATGCAATGAATTGCTTTTTTTTGTCACCGTGAAATATTCCGAAAGCGAGCACCATTAAAACTGCCCAGAATTGCCAGTCCGCAAAAAGAGCTGCTCCGCATAATATTATTATTGCGATAATTTTGATCGGCATTTTCAGCTTTTTGTTTTTCCATACGGATAATGCGCATAATCCCATTAAAAGCGAGAATATAACGCTTGTCGTGGGGGAAAGCATCTCTGTGTTCAGCACAACAGAACCGCTTTCGAAAATAAGCGGCGGTTCTGTAAGAGATGACATCATAACATACGGAAAATGTGAGATCACGGCAAAAATTGCAAGACGCAGCATATATTTTGACAGATTTTTGGTGTGGTAGTAGCCTTCGGCAATAAAAAAGCACATGATCGGTGCAGTCAGACGTCCGATAAAATGAGAAGTCCAGCCGAAAAGAGTGACCGTATCGGAAAATACCCATGCAATGTGATCTAAAAGCATTGCGGCAATGGCAATATATTTGAGTGCTGTTGCGGTAAGTCCACGGTTGTTGTTGATAATAGCTGTATTCGACATATGTCATACCTACCTTTTGTCCGAAATGTTGAGCATAACGGCAATGCCAAGTCCTATGATAATTCCTCCTATAAGATATGGTGCAAGTATTTTTAATATCTCACCGACGATGAATCCGGCAACACCTCCGAGGGATATGCCCAGCAGCAGCCTTTTTATAAAACGCTCGTTGTGAGTGAGCTGCTCATCTGCACACTTTTTGCAGTTAAGTAGACGTTCACCGTCATCGCCCGTGTCTTTATCGTAGGAAAATTCAAGAAGAAGTGCACATGGAAAATTCCTGCACATACCGCAGCAAGAAAGCTGCTTTTTTTCACAGCATTCTTTTATCTCACATTTTTCGCCCCAGTAACCGTAGGTTATATTTTCGCAGCCGGCACAGCCGTATTCCTCACGATTCGGACAGCTTTCACAGTCAAGACCGCATCTTGAATAAAGCATTACTTAAGGCTTTCTCTTGTGTAGTCAAGCAGACCGCCTGCAAGAATGATGTCCTTTGTTCTGCCTGTAAGCTCGCAGAGTACAGGGATCTCGGTACCCGTAGTTTTGTTCTTTACGATAAGCTGAGTTGAGCCGCTTTCAATTGCTTTTCTTACATCTGCAATTTCAAGTGTGTCACCCTGTGATATTTTATCGTAATCGCTCTCGTTTACAAATGTGAGAGGAAGGATACCTGCATTTATAAGATTTGAACGGTGGATACGAGCAAAGCTCTTAACAAGAACAGCTTTAACTCCAAGGTGAAGAGGAGCAAGCGCAGCGTGTTCACGGGAGGAACCCTGACCATAGTTTGCGCCGCCGACAATAATACTCTTGCCCAGTGATTCCGCTCTTGCAGGGAATTCTTCATCACATACGGTAAAGCAGTATTTGGAAATAGCTGGGATATTTGAACGCAACGGAAGGATTTTCGCACCTGCCGGCATGATATGGTCTGTTGTGATGTTGTCGCCGACTTTAAGCGAGCAGTCAGCTTCAATGGAGTCTGCAAGAGGGCTGGTAACGGGGAAAGGCTTGATGTTAGGACCACGGAGAATCTCAACCTTGTCCATTTCCTCAACGGGAGCAGGAGGAACGATCATATTGTCATTGATGACAAATTCCTCCGGCATCTTGAATTCAGGCATTTCGCCAAGTTCTCTCGGATCTGCAAGTACACCCTTTACTGCGGAAAGTGCCGCAAGCTCAGGTGATACAAGATATATCTGACCGTCCTTGGTGCCGGAACGTCCTTCAAAGTTTCTGTTGAATGTACGCAATGAGATACCTTTTGAATTAGGAGATTGTCCCATACCGATACAAGGACCGCACGCACTTTCCAGTATTCTTGCGCCTGCATCTATCATTATAGCAAGAGCACCATTCTGCGCAAGCATGTTGAGTACCTGCTTGGAACCGGGAGCAATAGAAAGCGAAACGTCCGGATGAACGGTTTTGCCCTTAAGAATGTGAGCGACCTTCATCATATCCATAAAAGAGCTGTTTGTGCAGGAGCCGATACATACCTGATCGATCTTCATACCTGCAAGGTTTTCGGCTGTCTTTATATTATCGGGAGAATGAGGACAGGCAGCAAGAGGTTCAAGGGCGGAAAGGTCTATTTCGATTACTTCATCATAAATAGCATCGGGATCGGCAGAAAGCTCTACCCATACGTCTTCACGCTTCTGAGCTTTAAGGAACTGTCTTGTAATCTCATCGGAAGGAAAGATGGAAGTTGTAGCGCCAAGCTCAGCACCCATGTTTGTAATAGTTGCGCGCTCGGGAACGCTTAATGTTTTAACACCTTCTCCTGTATATTCAACAATTTTGCCGACTCCGCCCTTAACGGACATTCTCTTGAGAACTTCAAGGATAACGTCTTTTGCAGCTACCCATGGGGAAAGCTTGCCGGAAAGTTTAACATTTACGATTTTCGGATAAGTGATATAGTATGCACCGCCGCCCATAGCAACAGCGACATCAAGACCGCCTGCACCAATAGCGATCATACCGATACCGCCGCCCGTGGGAGTGTGGCTGTCGGAACCGATAAGAGTTTTTCCCGGAGCACCAAAACGTTCAAGATGTACTTGATGACAGATACCGTTGCCGGGACGTGAGAAATAGATACCGTGCTTCTTTGCAACAGAGCCGATAAATCTGTGATCGTCTGCATTTTCAAAGCCGGACTGAAGTGTGTTATGATCGATGTAAGCAACGGAACGTTCTGTTTTTACACGCGGCACACCCATTGCCTCAAATTCGAGATATGCCATTGTACCTGTTGCGTCCTGAGTAAGAGTCTGGTCGATTCTGATACCGATTTCCTTGCCTTTGACGAATTCACCGTCAACGCAGTGTGATTTAAGAATTTTTTCTGCCAAAGTAAGTCCCATATTATGATCCTCCTTAATTTTAAATTGCATATGATTATGCAAATGACCAACAATATACCAATATACAGATATATTTTATTATACAA
>CASFZT010000131.1 GCA_949299215.1 uncultured Ruminococcus sp. | reverse complement strand
AATACCTTGTTTTTAGCCACAACACAACGCACTGCGTAGAAGTGCCCTAATGCTAGGAAAGGTGCCTTTTTATCGCAGGGAGCGTACTCCTTGTACGTGACCAAGGAAAAAGGTACCTTGACAACGCAGGAGGGTGCTTATACACAGTGCCCTCGCGGGCGGAAAAAGCGTAAGAAAACAATTAAAGCGGCAACACCTTGCCGCTTATAATTATTTGAATTAGCTTTTTCCGCCAAACCTAAATCAATACCGGATGGGGAGGAGCAAATACACATACTTCTCATTCTCTTTTTCATTGATCGGCTCTATGATAAAGGGCGCGGTGGGGGAGTTGAGAGAGATGTTTACGAACTCTCCGTCGCAATTTTTAAGTACGTCGAGGATAAATTTACAGTTGAGGAGCATATTTACGTCTTTGCCGTTGCTGTAAATTTTTATCATATCGTTTATTTCGCCTATGCTGGAAGAAGCGTGCACGTTCATTATACTGTCTTTGACTTCCACTTTTACCATACTTGATTTATCGTAACGGGTCATAACGGCGGCGCGGTCAAGGCTGGCTTGCAGCTGCTTTATATTCACCGTTAATTTGGTTTCGTAAGAAGAAGGTATGGTGCGCGCGTAATCAAGGAATTTTCCAGAAAGCAGATTGGAAGTGACTTTCGTATGTTCGCCTATACTTACGGCAAAGCGCTTTGAAGAGATATATATTGTTACGGAATCGTCTTCATTTTCCATAAGTTTTGCCACTTCGTTCAGCGTTTTTACGGGAACGATGGCTTGAATATTGTCGTATTCGGCGGGAAGGGTGTAGTTTGCCACAGCCATTCTGTATCCGTCCAGAGCCACGACGTTCATCTCACTTCCTTTAACGTCGAAAAGACAGCCTTTGAATTGAGGTCTGCTATCGTCGGTAGCGGCGGAGAAAGATGTTTTTTCCACCAACCTTTTGAGATCCTTTTGGGGAATATTGAAACTTATGTCATATTCTTCGTCGGGATTGGACAGCGGAACAAAATCGGTTATTCTGAATTTGCTCAAATGGGCGGTATTATCCATCGCCTGAATATGTATAACGTCTTCTTCTATGCTGTATATATCCACCTGACTGCCGCTTTCTATGCGCTTTACTATCTCGTACTCCATATCGTTGGCAGTGAAAACCACGGTATCGCCGTGAGCGCTTATTTTGATACCTTCGTTATTAACGCCTATCATCACTTTTGAAGGGAGAGCCTTTGTAACTTTAGAGAGTGCGTCCGTCAAATCAAGGGCATCGCAAATTATCTTCATAATCTTACCTCTTTTATTTTATATCATATATTATATCACATATTTATAAATAACGCAAGTACCTATATTGACAAACACCTTCATAACGTTTTTATATCAAAGTTTACGTAATGAAAGAAGAGTTTTCATATACTTAACGAAATTATTCGACGTTATTATTTATGTTTCAAGATGTTAGCGAATAAAGCACCGCGCGCGTTTTACAGTATTCTTTTGTATGTTTATCTTCTTGTTGGATAATAATACCCCTTATAATAAGCGTTTATATGTGGAAAAGTGTTGAATTTATTGATATATGTGTGAAATAGAGGTATAAAAGCCATAATTTTTCTGTGGAAAACTCATATGTAAAAAATACTTTTTCCCCAATTGTACACAATTAAAAACCTATGATTATTTTTTATTGCCTTATTTATCGGAAAAATTCGCCTTTTAAAGAAGAGCATGAAAACAATCAAAGAAAAAATACATAATAAAAAAGATGAGCAAAATCGTAAGAAGAAGTATGGGTGCGGGAGCGGCGGCTGCGCTGTTTATACTTATAGGAAAGATAATAGGAGCCGCTTATAAAATACCGCTTATAAACGTTTTGGGAGCGGAAGGTATGGGCGATTATCAGCTGATATTTCCCGTTTATGCGGCGGCGATAGCTTTGACTTCCGGCAGTAGTTCTATTATCATATCGCGCAATGTGGCGGCAAGAAAGGCGGATCCTAACTTAAAAGACAATGTGGGTAATTGCATTTTATATACATTGTTGTTATCTTTGACGGCGGCGGCAATTATGTGTGCTCTTTCAAAAGTTACGGCACAAATTCAAGGAAGAGAGAATATAAGATATTGTTATTATATAATAGCTCCGTCTGTGGTATTCGTGGGAATGAGTTCTTGCTTAAAAGGTATATTTACCGGGGAAGGAAAAGTGAGTTTTCCCGCGGCGTGTCAGCTTTTTGAACAGGGGATAAAGGCGGCTGCCGGGATACTTCTTTCTTACGAACTTAAAAAAAGATCGATTATATACGGAGTTATGGGCGCGGTCGCAGGCGTGAGCTTATCCGAACTTTTTTCTTTAATGATATGTCTTTTGATATATGTGGCGGATAAAGACAAATACAGACCCGTATTAAACTTAAAAAGCGGATTTTTCAAAGAAAACAAATTTATAACGGCGCACGGAATAATATTGCCGTTGTCGACTTTGGCGGACGGCATACTCATAGTAAAATTTTTAAGTATGTTCGGCAGTGAGAACGCGTCCGCGCTTTACGGAATTATGACGGGCAGCGTAAATACCGTCATAAATATGCCCATCGTGATAGCGTTATCCGCCGCGGTGACTATAATACCAGCCGTTTCATACGGATACGCGCTGAATAACGCTCAAAGAATAAAGGAAAAGAGTTCCAAATGCGTAAAATATGTGTTTTTGATAACTTGCGCGTGCTTTTTCGGTATATTTATACTTGCGGAAGATATAATTAAAATTTTATTTTCTTCGCTTTCGACGGAAGAATATAAGACGGCGGCGCTTCTTATGAGAGTTTCTTCCTTAAACGTTATAACGGCTTCTCTGTCAGGGGTGTATTCAAGCATATTGCAGGCTGTGGACGAAAGCGGGATATGCCTTAAATATACGGGAATATTATGCATTCTTAGGGTGGCTGTGATGATACCTTTGATATACAGGTTTTCCATAACGGGAGCAGCTTTGTCCTGGACGCTTTATTATTCGGCTTCTTTTTTAATAGGGGCGGCATATCATTGCAAATTTTTGGGTAAGGATATAAAGCTTGTTAAAAACAATGGAAAAATATTGCTTTGCGGTGTTATAATGAGTGTAAGCATCTTACCTTTCAAAACAGTAAGCAATATATATGTCCGAGTAAGCGCGTGTATAATCTTGGGAGCCGCGGTATATTTCGGAACGGCGCTTATATTGAAAGTGTTTGAAAGAAAAGGTATAAGATTTACGTCGTCGGGCAGAGTGTACGGCGCGGCGGAGAGGAGAGAAAAATGGCGGAACTCAAAATGAAAGCGGAAGAGCTTATTTCTATGGACGGATTTTATTACGACCATAGGATAAAATTGACGGTAGAGGGAGTAAATAAGAAAAATTACCCTAAGCTTTATAAAAAATTGCGCGATATATGCGGCGACAATATATATTGTGAAAATATAAAGTGCGGGGAAGAATATAACGAAGGTTGTGAAAAAATAGTGGTATATCCGCTGGATCTTATAAATAAAACGCGCTATTCTTTTAACGATTTGATGAGGATAATGTACATATTGACGGCGGAAAACGGCTGCGAATGGGATAAAGCTCAGACTATGAAGAGCATTTGTCCCAATATGATAGAAGAAGCTTACGAACTTGTCACCGCCATTTATAACAACGACAGGGATAATATAGTTGAAGAGGCGGGTGACGTCATACTTCAGGGAGTGTTTCATTGCGTTTTGGGTGAAAAAGAAGGGCTTTTCGATACCACGGACGTCATAAGCGGACTTTGCAGAAAACTCATCACCCGTCACACCCATATTTTCGGAAGCGTAAAGGCAAACAACGCGGAAGAAGCTCTTGCCGCGTGGGAGAGCGCGAAGAATAAGGAAAAAAGCTATAAGACGCCTTCTTCAAAAATGGATTCGCTTCCATCCCATCTGCCTGCGGACGAGAGGGCTGCAAAGGCTTTGAAATATGCCGCAAAGGTCGGAATAGGAGAAAAAGATAAATCTAGGGCGGCTGCCAAAATATCGGAAGATATAAAGAATATGGAAAACGGCGGCGGCGCGGAAGATCTTATTTGGGACACGATAGTTCTTTTAAGGCTTTTGGGAGTGGACGCGGAAGTTGCGCTGAACACCAAACTCGAAAGGTTTATAAAGGCGTTCAAATTGTTGGAAAGCGAGTGCGGCGGAGATTTTGATTCCCTTTCCGAAGAGAAAAAAGAGAGCATATTAAAGGAAATAAGAAAGTGATAATAGGCGGAGTGAAGATAAAAGGGGCATCACTTGCGCCTATGGCGGGATATACGGACGCGGGATTCAGAGCTGTGTGTTCGCTGTGCGGCGCGGGCGCCGTGTATACGGAGATGATATCCGCAAAAGGTCTTATTTACGACAGCGATAAGACGAAAGATCTTTTATTTTCCACGCCTTACGAAAAGGTATCCTGCGCGCAGATATTCGGAAACGACCCTTACTTTATTCAGGCGGCTTGCGAACATAAAATTATGGACAAATTCGCACTGATAGACATCAATATGGGCTGTCCCGTTCCAAAGATAGTAAAAAACGGAGAAGGCAGCGCTTTGATGAACGACCCCCTATTGGCGCAGCAAGTGGTAAAAGCCGCCGTAAAAAGCGGAAGAAGGATAACGGTGAAGTGCAGAACGGGATTTTCTTCTTCCGAACATTGCGCGGATTTTGTAAAGATGATGCAGGATGCGGGAGCTCTTGCCGTCACCGTGCACGGCAGGACAAGGGAGCAGTTTTATTCGGGGAAAGCGGATTTGCAGCCCATAAAAAAAGCCGTGGAAAATGTGAGTATACCAGTTATAGCAAACGGAGATATAAAGGATAAAAAAAGCGCGGAAGAAGCCCTTGCGTATACGGGCGCGGCGGGCGTCGCCGTGGGCAGGGGCGCGCTGGGAAACCCCTTTGTTTTCGCGCAAATCGCGGGGGGTACGCCGCCGATGACGGTGAGCGAAGCGATAAAAATGCATATGGATATATTGCTTGAAATATACCCGGAAAGAAAGGTTGTGAACGATATGAAAAAACATATCGCGTTTTACACGAAAGGAAGAAAGGGCGGAAAAGAATTAAAGTTGAAAGCCTTTTGTGCTCAAAGCGTTAATGAGATAAAGGAGATAGCAAAAAGCTTATGATAAACGTGGTGCTTTTAGAACCGGAAATACCCAACAAC
>CASFZT010000130.1 GCA_949299215.1 uncultured Ruminococcus sp. | reverse complement strand
AACCTCCTCCGAGGTTTCACGGATAGCAGCCTGCTTACTGGTTTCTCCCGAAACAGAGCTGCCTCCCACGGTGATATCCCACATATTGCTCCACCCTTTTTTAAAGAGCTGACGCTGCTGTATCAGCATTTTTCCATTGGAATTAAAGACACATATATGCACAACCAAATGATGATCCCCTTCTTTAAAGGGTTCACCTCTGTACATGGTTCTGCCTGTTTTGATTTTATTTTCATCGTAAATATCCCATAATTCCATAAAAGCATCTCCCCTCAGAACACAAAATCAAACTCAAAGCCGAATATATTAACGGTATCTCCTTCTTCAATGCCCATTTCCACAAGCTTATCAATAATTCCGCTATTGCGAAGAACACGCTGAAAATACTGCAACGACGCATAATCATCCATATCAACAGTACGCATAATATGTTCAAGCCAAGCCGCCTCAACATAATATACTCCATCATCGCCTCTGGTAATTTCAAACTTTTCTCCAATACCTGCACGCTCATCAAGCTCCTGCTGAGTAAGCGGCTCGGGTTCATATTCCTTTATCGGCGGAAGCTTGTCAAGCTCTGCGGAAACAGCATCAATAAGCTCTTTCGTACCCTGAGTTGTTGCTGCCGATATCTGATAAAAGGGATATCCCTTTTCTTCTATATATTTTTTAAAACTATCGATCTGTTCCTCTGTTGCCATATCACATTTATTTGCGGCAACTATCTGAGGACTCTTTGCAAGCTCCTCACTAAAATTTGCAAGCTCTTTGTTTATAATTTCAAAGTCACTGACCGGGTCTCTGCCCTCAACTCCGGAAACATCGACCACATGAACAATTAGTCGGCATCTTTCTACATGACGCAAAAATTCATGTCCCAAGCCTATTCCCTCGCTTGCTCCCTCAACAAGTCCCGGAATATCTGCCATTACAAATGATTTCTCATCATGCACCTTTACCACGCCAAGCACAGGTGTAAGAGTTGTAAAATGATAATTTGCAACCTTTGGCTTAGCTGCGGAAACCACCGAAATAAGTGTGGATTTTCCGACATTAGGAAATCCCACCAATCCAACATCTGCAAGCAATTTAAGCTCAAGAGTTATCTCATATTCCTCGCCCATAAATCCGGGCTTTGCAAACTTGGGTATCTGTCTTGTTGGAGTAGCAAATCTGGCATTCCCCTTACCGCCCTTGCCGCCTTTAGCAATAATCTTAGGCTCATCCGAAGACATATCGGCAATTATTCTTCCCGTATTTGCATCACGCACCAACGTACCTCTCGGAACTTTAACTATTAAATCGGGAGCATTCTTTCCCGTACTGTTTCCGGCGCTGCCGTTCTGTCCTTTTTCGGCAATATATTTTCTCTTATAACGGAAATCTATCAATGTGGAAAAATTATCATCAACGCAAAAAACAACATCGCCGCCTTTTCCGCCGTCTCCGCCGTCAGGTCCGCCTGCTGCTACATATTTTTCTCTGTGAAAAGATACTGCGCCGTCTCCGCCGTCTCCTGCTTTGACATATATCTTTACTTTATCAACAAACATTCAATAACCAACCTTTCAGTGATCTAACCTCGAATCTGCTCATACGAAATTCAGCACGGCGGTCGTTACACAGGAAAAATGTACGAATTCTCGTGCACTATCGGTCTTATACCATGATAATATCCTATCACGGTAAAAAAATACCAAAATCAAAATTTATTATATCATAAAACAAATTAATCTGCAATAGATAAAAAGCAAAAAATATAAAAAGGGATAGAAAACCTACCCCTTTTTGGAATGACAATATTAAATTATTCAGCAGCGTAAACGCTTACTCTCTTACGATCGCGTCCTACACGCTCAAATTTAACTGTTCCGTCAATTTTAGCAAACAATGTATCATCAGAACCCTTACCTACATTTTCACCTGCGTGAATGTGAGTACCTCTCTGACGAACAAGAATATTGCCGGCAAGTACTGCCTGACCATCTGCTCTTTTTACACCAAGACGTTTCGATTCGGAATCACGACCGTTTTTGGTGGAGCCCATACCCTTTTTATGTGCCATATATTACACCTCCGTTAAACGTAACATTGCTTCAATTTAGCTTACGCCTTGATAGCGTCGATTCTTACCTTTGTGTAAGGCTGTCTGTGACCCTGCTTCTTATGAGTAGAGCCTTTCTTAGGCTTATAAGTGAAAACAGTGATTTTCTTAGCCTTGCCGTTCTTGATAACCTTAGCCTCAACTGCTGCTCCGTTTACATAAGGAGCACCTACCTCAAGACCGCTATCCTTGCCGACAGCAATAACCTTATCGAAAATAACCGAGTCATCAGCATTAACATCGAGCTTTTCGATAAAGATTTCATCGCCCTCGTTTACCTGATACTGTTTTCCGCCTGTTTCGATAACTGCGTACATTTCAATGGCACCTGCCTTTTCATAAAAACTCGCTGTAACAATAGGCGCACACCGTTAAAACGGCATAACTTTAAGAGCCTAAGACATGCGGCTTTATTATTATATCATCACAATCGTAAAATGTCAAGCATTTTTTTGCGTTTTTCAAATATTTTTTATTGATCGAATAACTCAGTCGAAATATATCTTTCACCGGTATCAGGCAAAAGCACCACAATTGACTTGCCTTCATTTTCCAGACGCTTTGCAAGTTCCTTTGCTGCCCACAATGCTGCTCCCGATGAAATTCCTACAAGAAATCCCTCGGTCTTAACTATTTCTTTTGCAGCAGAGATCGCATCATCATTTCCAACTGCAATTATCTCATCATAAACGGATGTATCAAGCACCTCCGGCACAAAGCCTGCGCCTATACCCTGTATTTTATGTGCACCAGCCTTTCCGCCTGACAATACAGGTGAACTCTTTGGTTCAACCGCAACTATCTTTATGTTGTGATTTTTACTTTTTAAATATTTTCCAACACCTGTAATTGTTCCGCCCGTTCCTGCTCCTGCCACAAAAATATCGACTGTACCGTCCGTATCCTCCCATATTTCGGGGCCCGTAGTTTTTTCATGCGCTCTGTAATTTGCAGGATTAACAAACTGTCCTGCTATAAATCCGCCATCTATTTCCTTTGCAAGCTCCTCAGCCTTTTCAATGGCACCGCTCATACCCTTTGCACCGTCTGTCAGCACAACTTCCGCACCATACGCAGCCATAAGCTTTCTTCGCTCAATACTCATTGTTTCGGGCATTGTTATAATTACCCTATATCCCCTTGACGCTGCAACTGCAGCAAGACCTATCCCGGTATTTCCGCTTGTCGGCTCGATAATTACGCTGTCCTTCGTCAGCACACCTCTTTCTTCCGCATCATTTATCATCTCCGCAGCAACTCTGTCTTTTACGCTTCCTGCAGGATTAAAATATTCAAGCTTTGCATATATCTTAGCACACAGTTGTTCTTTCTTCTCGGTATTCACCAATTCCATCAGAGGAGTATGACCTACAAGGTCGGTAAATTTATTATAAACTCTCATATCATCTGCTTCTTTCCGCAAAAATTATACAATAAAATTATAGCACAAATAAAATTATTGTCAACAATATTATATTACTGCAAAAATATTTTAAACTATTGCAACCGCAAAAAAAATATGGTAAAATGTTTTTGTTGTCTATTATTTATTATAATTATGATTTTATTTGGAGGAATATTATGGTAATTATTGAAATGGAAAACGGCAAGAAAATGAAGTTGGAGCTTTATCCCGAAATCGCACCCATAACGGTAGAAAACTTTGAAACTCTCGTAAAAAAAGGCTTCTATGACGGTCTTATATTCCACAGAGTTATCCCCGGCTTTATGATCCAGGGCGGCGATCCCGAAGGTACGGGAATGGGTGGTCCCGGTCATCACATTAAAGGTGAATTTGCTTCAAACGGTATAAAAAATGATTTAAAGCATACAAGAGGCGTTATTTCCATGGCTCGTTCCATGATGAAAGACAGTGCAGGTTCTCAGTTCTTTATTATGCACGCAGACGCTCCTCATCTTGACGGTGAATATGCTGCTTTCGGCAAGGTTATCGAGGGTATCGAGGTTGTTGACGAAATTGCTTCCGTTAACACCGACTATAATGACAGACCTTTGACAGAACAGGTCATGAAAAAAGTTTATATTGAGGAATAATTTACTTTTTCTAAAAATTTATATGTAAAGGACTTTTGACAATTATGAAACTTGGTATGGTTGGTCTTCCTAACGTAGGAAAAAGCACACTTTTTAACGCTCTTACCAATGCAGGCGCAGAATCCGCAAACTATCCGTTCTGCACAATTGAACCTAATGTGGGCATTGTTTCAGTTCCGGATTCAAGACTGGACAAGCTCGCTGAAATGTATCACCCCGTAAAATTTACGCCTGCAACTCTTGAATTTGTAGACATAGCCGGTCTTGTAAAAGGTGCGTCAAAGGGCGAAGGTCTTGGAAACAAATTCCTTGCAAACATCAGAGAAGTTGATGCAATTGTTCACGTTGTAAGGTGCTTTGAAGATGAAAACATCATTCATGTTGACGGCTGCATCAATCCCGAAAGAGATATTGAAACTATTGACCTTGAGCTTATTTTCTCCGATGTTGAGCTTATCGAAAGAAAGCTTGAACGTACAAAAAAAGCAATGAAGGGTGACAAATCCCTTGCTTCAACGGTCGATTTTCTTGAAAAACTCAAGGCTCACCTTGAAGAAGGCAAACCTGCAAGAGGCTTTGAAATGACCGAAGAAGAGCTTGAATGTCTCAAAGAAACTCCCTTGCTTTCACTCAAACCCGTAATTTATGCGGCTAATCTCAGCGAAGCGGATTTCAGAAACAACATTGACACAAATGCAAACTATAAAAAAGTATGTGAAATTGCAGCAAACGAAGGCTCGGCGGTGCTTCCCATCTGTGCACAGATAGAAGCTGAAATTTCTGATATGGACAAAGAGGATAAGGAAATGTTCCTTGCAGACCTCGGCTTGGAAACCTCCGGTCTTGACAGGATAATCAAAGAAGGTTACTCCCTTCTCGGACTTATTTCATTCCTTACGGCGGGTGAACCGGAAGTAAGAGCATGGACTATTACAAAGGGTACAAAAGCTCCACAGGCTGCCGGAAAAATTCATTCGGATTTTGAACGCGGCTTTATCAGAGCCGAAGTTGTTTCCTTTGATGACCTTATGAGCTTAGGCTCAATGGCGGCTGTAAAAGAAAAAGGTCTTGCACGTCAGGAAGGCAAGGACTATGTAATGCAGGACGGAGACATTGTTCTGTTTAAATTTAATGTATAATA
>CASFZT010000129.1 GCA_949299215.1 uncultured Ruminococcus sp. | reverse complement strand
GGCACGAATAACTTCAAGTTCTCTTGGAGTAGCCATGGCGTTCACGCTCCTTATCATAAACAGCAAGCACTCTTTCTTGCTCTTTTTCATGGAATACGTTTGACTGCAGTCCCTGAATCATGGTATCTCCATGATTGATTTCTTTTTCATAATCATAATTTACATCATTGTGCAAAATATCAAAGATTTCACCATGAAGCAGAAGACGAGTATATGAGCCGATTTTTAGATCCGGATTATTTTCATCAACACGAACAATAATCTGCGGCTCGCCCTCTTCAAAAGAAAGATCAGTCAGATACCAGATGCCTGTAACGTTTTTTCTGTTGAGCAAGTGAGGGCTGTTCTCTTCACGACTCATAACAACCTCTCTCAGCCTCGCAAGCCGATTGTACATATCCTCGTTCATATCACTACTCGTAAAATAACGAATGTTTTTAACCTTCTCTTGGATATTCTGATTTGCCATTATCTTCTTCTCCTTCTTCTATATTTAATCATTCAGGGCAGCGTTTTGCAATGAAATGCTCCTTCCCGATTTTAAACCACCATATCAATTGCTATGCTCTATGTCACGATAATAGCAATAAACATGAAACGTGTCACTACTAATTTTACAACGCCGCAGAACGCATTCTGAACGTTCTCAGAAGCATATAAAACGGAGTTCAGAACCTTGTCTGTATCTCCGCTTTTTCTTGTTTTCGGTTTGCTCTCGTTGTTAAAATTGTTAAATCATAAAATTTGGTGTTAATTTGATGTTAAATTCTAGCATTTGCATTCCGCAAACATGCGTAAACACTGGCTTTACTTATCCAAACTTTTCATTGTCGGAATATGAACTCCTATAATTTTTTCCATCCAAATCATGTCATACCAGCGTCCGAATTTATATCCGCATTTGTGGAAATGTCCAACCTTATAAAATCCCATTCGTTCATGAAATTTAACGCTTGCAAGAGTGAGATATTCGTCCTCAGGGTCGGGATATCCTATGCAGGCATAAAGATTAAGAATACCATTTTCTGACAAGATGTGTTCAAGAGAGCTGTAAAGCTTTCTGCCGATACCCATGCTTCTCATTTCGGAAGCAATGTATATTGAAAGCTCTGCCGAATGCGAGTATGCCTCACGTCCGACAAATTTTCCTGCATAAGCATATCCCACAAGCTTGCCGTCTTTATATGCTGTGAGATATGGATAGTTTTGTATAGTGTGTTCAATTCTGCGGCAAAATTCTTCGATTGACGGAACATCATCTTCAAAAGTTATTGCAGTGTTTTTTACATATGGCGCATAAATGTCAAGAAGAGCTTGCGCATCATCAACAGAAGCGTCTTTTATGATAATATCATCCATGTTTTTTATTTGTTATCCTCAAAGTATACCTTGTACCATACAAGGAAAATGAAAATTGTCCAGATTTTACGGCTGTTGTCATGCTGACCGTTTTTGTGTTCATCAAGAAGATGAATCAGGATTTCTGTGTTGAAGAAATGCTGTGCAGCAGGTGAAGAAAAGCTTTCTTTGATTATATTGTAATACTTATCTTCTTTAAGCCATACACGAATAGGCACCGGAAAACCAAGCTTCTTTTTGTTTGCGGTCTGAGGCGGAGCGGAGCGCAAAGCCGCTTTTCTCATGGCAAATTTGGTGTTTTCGTCCGTGACACGATATTTAGTGGGTATCTTTTCCGCTAAGGACATGATCTCTTTGTCAAGGAACGGAACACGCAGCTCAAGTGAGTTTGCCATTGACATTTTATCGGCTTTAAGCAGAATATCTCCTGTCATCCAAAGATGAAGATCAAGGTATTGCATTTTTGTAACAGCGTCTTTGTCTTTTACCTTGTCATAAAATGGACGTGTTATCACTGTTGCATCGGGAGCGTTGGTTTTGATTTTAAGTAAAGCTTTGCGTTCTTTTTCGGAGAACATATATGCGTTCCCGATAAAGCGTTCTTCAAGGTCTTTACCTTTACGCACAAGGAAATTTATGCCTCTTTTAGCCGGAAGCTTTTCTGCAACAGCACCAATGCCACGGCGTATGGGACGAGGGATAAGATTATATGCAGGAACGGATAAAGGCTCCTTGTAAACATTATATCCTCCGAAAATCTCATCGGCACCTTCGCCGGAAAGAACAACTTTTACATATTCGGACGCCTTGTTGCAGACGAAATATAAAGCTATGCATGATGGGTCTGCAAGCGGTTCATCCATGTGATACTGTACTTGGGGTATAACATTCCAGTATTCTTCAGGCGTAATTACTTTGCTTATGTTTTCCTTGCCGATATATTTTGAAAAATCCTTTGCCCAGCCGATCTCGTTATAGCGTTCGTCCTCACCAAAACCAACTGTAAAGGTTTTGTCTACATTTGCAACAGCAGCAACATAACTTGAATCAACGCCGCTTGAAAGGAAACTGCCGACTTCAACATCGGAAATTTTATGAGCCTCGACAGAATTTTTAAATGTATCGGATATTCTGTTTACCCATTCATCAAGATCGGGCTGTGCATCTGCATTAAAGTGAATATCCCAGTAGCGTTTTACCGAAAGCTTGCCGTTGGAATATTTAAAATAATGCGCCGCAGGAAGTTTGTATACATTTTTGAAGAAGGTTTCGGTCGTAGGAGAGTATTGAAAAGTAAGATAATTTTCTAAAGCAGATTCATTAAGCTCCTTTTTGAAATCGGGATGAACCAAAAATGCCTTTATCTCCGAGCCGAACATAAATGTTCCGGACATATTTGCATAGTAAAGCGGTTTTATGCCAAAGAAATCCCTTGCTCCGAAAAGTTCTTTGGTTTTGGTATCCCAGATAACAAAAGCAAACATACCTCTGAGCTTATTTAAGAGGTTTTCGCCGTATTCTTCATAGCCGTGCAGAAGAACTTCAGAGTCTGTTTTTGTTGTAAAGGTGTGTCCCTTTTTAATCAGTTCTTCGCGAATAGACTGAAAGTTGTAAATTTCACCGTTGAAAAGAAGTACCTTTGATTTATCTTCATTATAAATAGGCTGATCGCCTGAAGAAGTGATATCAATGATACTTAGCCGCCTAAATCCAAGAGCAATATCTTCGTCAATATGCTTTCCGCCGGAATCGGGACCTCTGTGTCTGATTTTTTCCATCATCTCTTCAATTATTTTATTTGAATTATTTTTAGTATTTGTAAATCCGACAAAACCGCACATAGTATTCCTCCGATAAAGTAATTATAAAAACATTATACTTTATTATATGCTACAATGCAATATAAAAATATAAAAAATCAATCGGGACGGATAAAAATATGTCCGCCCCGACAAAAATTCAGTTAATTAATTGCTCAACAAGCGAAAAAGTGCGTAAAAGCTTTGCTTCGGAGCACTTTGTTTTCAGCCAATAACTGCCAGAAGGGCAGTTATTGAGTACGTACTAATTAAGCATTTCTTGTAGCTTCAAGCTTCTGTCTGTAATCTTCTTTGAGCTGTTTTAAGCGTATAGCGTCCTCTTCACGCTTGATACGAGCTTCATCTTGTATTTGGCGAGTTTCTTCAATACCCGTAACAATGGTCTGCCATGTCTGTTCAAGAGTTTCAACTTTGATAGAACTGCCGGAAGTCATTCTTGCGATAGCCTTGGACTGCTCAACGGTGTTCTGTGCGTTCTTGATAAGAAGCTCATTTGTCTTTTCATCAAGAGCCTGCATAGCGTCCGCCTGAACCTTCTGACGCTTGAGCATTACAGCCTGAGCAAGAGCCTGCTTGAAAACAGGCATTGTAATGATGAATGCCGAGTTGATTTTTCTGATGAGATTAAGATTTGAGAACTGCATTGTCTTAAGCATTGGAACTGTCTGCATAGCAACGTTTTCCGAAATCTTAAGATCCATAACTCTCTGCTGGAAAATTTCTCTTGTCTGTTCAAGAGTCTGAAGATCCATTGCAACAGCACCGGAATCGGGATTGTCAGCAAGTTTTTTCCTGTAATCCTCAATATATTGGTCAAGCTCTTTGCAAGCCTGTTCGCCGGCAAGGATATAAAGAGTCAGTTCTTTATAATAGTTGATGTTTGCATTATACATGGTGTCCAGCTTGATATTTGCTTTTTCAATTTCTGCTTCATAGCTTTTAAGCTGAACATAAATTCTGTCAACATTTTCACCCATGGTGTGGTATTTTTCGAGAAGCTTGTCGATTTGTTTGCGCAGATTTACAAAAAGACCTTTCTTGGGCTCTTCGGTAAGCTCTTTGGCATCAAACTGCTCCATTACAGCAGCAAGTGCGGCAAGCATTTCGCCGGAATCGTTGACGTGATCCATGTTCATTGAGTTGAGTACTTGATCGGATGCCTTGGAAATTTCGGCAGCAACCTTGTCACCAAATTTTACAATTGAATTGACATCGTTGATATTGATAGAGTCAACAAGCTTCTGGACCTCTTTGTTGTTGATAAGTTCTGCTTTGATATTTTCCTGAACCTCTGTCATAGAAAAGCTTTCCGGAGAAGCTGTTTTGATCTCCTGTGCTGTCTGAGTTGAGGTTTCGGTCTGTACCGGAGCATTAGCCTGTGCATTTGATTCGGATGAGGGAGTAAATTGTAAACCCATAATTATTTTCGTCCTTTCTTAAATAATTTATTGAAAAAGCCGCCATCGTCCGGCTTTGGAAACGAAGATGGTATTTTAAATCTCGGGACACGAACATTATACTTGAATTCGTTCATGTTATATAGTTCATATGCGTTTTCCGAAATATATGTTTCAAGATTTTTATATCCCGTGGGCGTATAAATTATAATATCAAATCCCATAAGGTTAAAGAGCAGAAGCTGAATACATTCGACCTTGCTGAATGTGTCCTCAATTACATCTATAACGATTATTTTGGGGATATCCTTGGTAAAATCGAATTTCTGCAAAATTTTAAGTATTTCCTTATCAATATTAAGTCCGACATAGATGATCAGTGGAACAAGCTCGCTTTCGTCAAGCATGAGAAGTCCACTGTTTACAGCCTCCTGCATCTTTTCAAAGAGCATATCCTGAAGATGGTCGGCAAGATAGGAATACGTATTATATTTTGATTTTTTTAAAAGAGGAATGTCAATATTGTGTCCGGTGTAAAACTGACTGTAAATTTTAAGCATATGCGAATTATATCTGTCATAAGCCGGAGCCTTGTAAATAATACGGGTAAGAGGGGAAAGCTTGCCTCTTACATCATTCCAGTATTCATCAATATCTCCGTATTTTACGCCGCTTATTTTGGCAAAGATATTAGGAACAACAACTCTTTTTCCGGCAACAACATTAAATCCTGCACGGTATTTTGCGGCTTGATGCAATCCTTGAAAATAGATGTATTGCTGTACATAAATTCGTTAAGGTCGCGTTCGGCACTATAAGCTACTGTTGCCAGCTTTGCTTTTACAATTTTGTCGGGATACGGAAAACGCTCAGTCTCATATGGAAACTCAAAGATCTGCATACGTCCGTCAAGGTTTCCCGTGTTTAATGCTTGTAAGCTGTCTTTCTGAGTATTTATGCATATAATATCTATACCTATTCTGGACATAAAGTGAAAAAATAATACTTCTTCGGCGTTGAGCGATCCGTAATAAATAATGACTGGGATATCACGGGTACATCTTCTTGCATATTCTTTGGAGCATACACAGCGGTTAAGCCATGTGATGATCTTTGCACCTAAATTAAAAAGCTCATCAGAAGTGTGCTTTTTATACGGCTCAATAATTTCCGCAAAGACCTTTCTTGCCTCGGCAGTACGTATTTCGTCACCGTTTATGTTTATGAGAGATATAAAATCACTTACGGTAGTTATGGCAAAACCTCTGCTGACAGCATCAAAAAATGATAATTCGTTAATAGTAGGAGCAGCCATGTGATTTTGTATATATATAAGAAATTTAGCCGAAGACATAAGTTCATTGCGCAAAGTGCAGAGTGAGTTCTGATAATCCACAAGCAAATCTTCTGCAGGAGAACCCTGCATGGCAACAAAATACACAGGTAAGATATCTTTTGAATTGCTGTTTAATCCTAAAGAGGAAAGCCTTTCTGCTAAAGGTAATTTTATGGCCGAAAATATATTTTCGGAGGTTGTAGATATATTTTTTGAAATATAGGTATTTTCAGTAGAAAACCCTTGAAAATTCATAATATCGCATATCCTTTTTATAATTATTGTTTAAAAACATATTTTAATTATACTATATACTGTATAACATTGTCAATACTGTTTTCATAATTTATATAACAAAAATGTTCAGTTGTCAATGATAGTTGACACTTATCCACAAAAAATATAGTGTTAAGCGATATATTGGAAATTTTCATTTTGAAGGAGCCGTAGGCGACGTAG
>CASFZT010000128.1 GCA_949299215.1 uncultured Ruminococcus sp. | reverse complement strand
AAATTTTTAAGGTTAAATCCATGAAAATAATGATTATCCAAGGCCCAAATGTTAATATGCTTGGCGTAAGAGAAGTGGGAATTTATGGTGCTATGAAAATGGAAGAAATTCATGAGCAAATGAAACTTGCAGCATCGCAAAACAATGTAGAACTTGACTTTTTCCAAAGTAATTTTGAAGGTGAAATCGTAGATAAAATTCAAGAATGCCTTGGAACAGTTGATGGAATTATTATCAACGCAGCAGGCTATACTCATACTTCAGTAGCTATTCGCGATGCTATTGCAGCAGTAGCTTTGCCTACAATTGAAGTACATATTAGCAATGTTTATCGCAGAGAAGAATTTCGTCAAAAAAGTCTTATAGCGCCTGTATGTTCTGGAACTATTGTTGGTTTTGGTCCTTTTGGCTATCACTTGGCTTTAATGGGTATAATTCAAATTTGCGAACAAATAAAAAATTTGCGCGCAATGCAACAAGCACAACAAACGAATAAATAATAATGCTAAAAATTCATTGACAGAGGTTATTTCAAATATTTCAAAGGAAATTAAAGGCGCAAAGAAAAAGCTTGCTGATGAAATAAAGAGTGCGGAAAAAGAACTTTCCGATGCACAGGAGAAAGAAACAGCAGCAAAGGAAAAAGCATCGGTAAGCGTCGAAGAGGCAGAAGCAGATATTGAGAGCAAGGAACGTGACCTGGAAACAAAAAAAGCATCGCTTGAAAAGCAAAAAAAAGCTGATCTTGAATCAGCAGGAGTGGCTGCATTAGATGTAGAATCAAAGCTTGATGATATAAATAAGCAGAAGGAAAAGGTAGCAGAGCTGGAGGAAAATGCGGTAGACGCCGAAATCAAAGCACAGGTAAGCGGCGTTATTGATACTATATCCTGCGTTTCGGGAGAAAAGGCAGAAGCAGGCACAACGATAGCGACGATACAGATGACCGAAAAGGGCTGTACGGCAACAATTACGGTCACCAACGAACAAGCGAAAAAGGTAAGAGTAGGCGATGAAGCGGAAATACAATATTTCTGGTACGGAGATGCTGAGGCAACATTGACGGGAATAAAGAGCGATTCGTCAAATCCGCAGAATAAACAGCTTGTATTTTCCGTTACGGGAGATGTGTCACCGGGACAGTCTATTCAGCTTGCGATGGGCGGAAAAGGGCAGCAGTATGAGCTTATAGTTCCGAACAGTTCGATACGTGAGGATAATAACGGTAAGTTTGTGCTGGCAGTAGTTGCAAAGAGCAGTCCGCTTGGAAACAGATATATGACAAAGCGTGTTGCAGTACAGGTGATTGCATCTGATGACGTAAATTCTGCGGTAAGCGGTGAGCTTTTGCAGAGTGATTTTATCGTTGCAACATCTACAAAACCAATAGAAGCAGGTCAGCAGGTACGTCTTATAGATTCAAATTAAAGTGAAAGGAGAATGGACGGCATGAGTAAATTCCGGAAAACTTTATATATAGTTCTTGCCGTCCTGAACGGTGCGGCGGTTGTTACATTTGCAATAGCTGCGATAGTGATGTCATCAGTAACGGGGACGCTTGATTCGCAGTATGCGGCAGAAAGATGGAGCAAAAAGGAAAAATATTCTCAGATATCCATGTTTTATTCACAAAGTGCAGGAGTTGTGAAGAACGACATTTTTACCATGCGTGTGGATATTGATAAGAAGCTTACGGAAAATTCTATTGAAAATCAAAATCCAAATGCACGTCTTTGGATAGACGCATATTCAACACCCTGTGAGCTGTTGGTGTCATCTGCAAGAAATGACGTTAGTATAAGAGCAGATGTGAAAGCAACTGCAACAGGAGGAGATTATTTTATATTCCATCCGTTAAAGCTTGTTTCGGGATATTATTATTCGGATGATGATCTTATGCAGGATAGGATACTTATAGATCATAACCTTGCATGGCAGATGTTCGGTTCGACCGATGTTGCGGGAATGACTGTTATGATAGGCGGCAATAGATTTTATGTGGCAGGAGTGTTTGAGCCGGAGAGCGACAGCGCAAGCGAGTATGTGTACGGCGAAAATCCGAGAATGTTTATTTCATATGAAGCGCTGACTAAATTGAACGGCGGCACAGAAGCGGTGATAACGGCATATGAAGTATGCATACCGAATCCTATTAAGGATTTTGCATCGAATATATTAAATGAAGTGAATAAGACGGATGAGGAAAGATACCGCTTAGTTGAAAATTCGGAGAGATATTCAATGAAAAATTTGCTTGCGGTAGCTTTTGATGGAGGAAAAAGAGCGGTTATCGATACGGATATAATTTATCCGTATTGGGAGAATGCCGCAAGGATAACGGAGGAGAAAGCGTCGGTGCCGGCGGCGGTTTTGGTGCTTTCACTTGTTATACCGATAATTACGGTATTATATTTTGTGTGGTATGTTATCCATACACGTAAAAAGTGGATGAGAAGATTTGCGGAATGGATACGCACCGGATTTTATAATATAATGGATAGCATAAAAGTTAAAAAGCAGAATAGTGTAAAGTCATAATATTTTGAAAGGTGGTTATGTTTATGAAGAAAAGCATTTTAAAGAGGTGTTTGTGCGGTACGCTTGCTGCGGCAATGACATTTTCGTTTGCAGCCTGCGGAAAAGAAGAAGCACCTATTGCATCTAAGGAAAATACATATAAGGCAGAGGAGATTGCTATACCGTTTAATTTTGACAATACAATGGGTATCACTGTTGTAAATGATCAAATATACATATTTGGTTCAAGGTCTAAAGAGGAAAAGCTTGAAAATAGCGGAGAAACTGAAGGAGCAACAGGTGATACACCGACAATTCTTCCTGCGGTAGGTGCAAGAGTAGCTGTAACAGAGGCAGTTGCAGAAGAACCAGTGGAAGAAACAACGGAAGAAGAAAGTACGGATAGTGCTGCTGAGGATACTGCTTCTGCAGAAACGGAAGAAACTTTAGCAGAAGCTGATGAGATGCTGGTTGAAGAAGTGCCGATGATATATTATGAAGAGTATATCCTTGGAATATGCGATATGCAGGGCAATATTGTAAGCGAAAAGATTGTTTTCGATACAAAAGAAGCTTCCATGAATAATGGCGGAAAAAGCATGTCCACTGTTCTTATGGATGAATCCGGATGTATTACCCTTTTTGTAAATGAGTATAATTGGAATGAAACAACGGGTGAAAGTACCAATATATCATATATGGAGAATTATAATGAATCGGGTGAAATGATAAACGAAATTGAGCTTAATAAGCTTTTTGAAAATCAGGATGAATATTTCTGGATTAACAGCACAGCTAAGGATAAAAACGGCAATGTTTATATAAATTCCAGCAATCAGATAATTGTAATTGATAAAGACGGTAATGTTATGGCAGAATTAAGTGTAGGCGAATCAGCAAGTGATGGCAGCTCCGGTTCTTATATCAATTCTATGGTTGAATCGGAAGACGGAAGCGTTTATGTGATAATCTCAAGCTATGAAGTGGTAGATGATGTATATACATCCAAGAATTTTGCAAAGAAGATAGATCTGGCTGCAAATAAGTTCACCGATGAATACCCCGTTGAATTGAACGGAACATGGTATAACGGCGGCAACGGATATGATGCATATGTTTCAACAACAAATGCACTTTTCGGCTATGATTTTGAAACCGGTAAGTATGATAAGACGATAGATTGGCTTCAGTCAGGTTTTGATACAACTACACTTTCAACCACAACACTGCTTAGTGACGGACGAATTGTCTGCGTTACATATAAATATGAGGTAGACGGCAGCGGATACTCGTGGTCAAGTAATAATCAGGTAATTAATATCCTTACCAAGGTTGATCCGTCCGAAATACCCGATAAAAAGCTTATTACACTGTCTGCTGTTTCACTTGATTTTAATGTCAGACGTCAGATACTTGAGTTTAATAAAACCAATGAGCTTTATAAGATCGAAGTCAAGGAATATTCAGAGACCGGAGATTGGGATTCTGCAATTTCCAAATTCAATAATGACCTTATAGCAGGAGAGATACCCGATATCGTAATTACAAGCCATCTCCAGGTAGATAATCTTATTTCAAAGGGCTTGTTTGCAGATCTGTATGAGTTTATTGATAACGATGAAACTATGAGCAGAGAGGATTATCTCCCGAATGTTCTTGAAGCATATTCTAAGAACGATAAGCTCTATACACTTGTACCGTCTTTCTGTATTGTGACTCTTGTGGGCAAAACTTCAAAAGTAGGCGATAAATCGGGCTGGACCGTTGATGATTATCTTGCAGTAAAGGAAGCTAACCCGGGAGCAAATATGATTGATCCCTATAATACAACAAGAGGTTCATTCCTTGATAATATGCTTGCATCAAGCTATACGTCATATGTAGATCCTGAAACGGGCGAGTGCAGATTCAACAGCGATGATTTCAAAAAACTTCTTGAGCTTGCAGCAGAGTTCCCGGCAGAAATAGATTATGATAATTTTGATGATATAGATTGGCAGGAACGGGAGATGCAGTATTACAACGATACAACTTTGCTTTCATCAAGATGGATAGGCACATTCACAACGATAAGAGAGCTTGAGCAGGTATATTTTGCTGAACCTGTGTCGTTTGTAGGTTATCCTTGCGAGAGTATGCAAGGCTCATCAATATATTCTTCCGGCATAGAGTTTGCGATAACAAGCAAGGCCAAGAACCCTGATGGTGCGTGGGAATTTTTAAAATATTTCATTTCGGATGAATATCAGAATGAGTTAAAATATGTTTTCCCGATAAAGAAGTCTGCATATTCCGAACTGATGGAAGAGGCAAAGCAGAAACCGTACTATATTGATGTAAATGGCAATAAGGTCGAATATGAGAATACATATTGGCTTAATAATCAGGAGATCAATATGGGTGTAAATACAGATGCGGATAATGAAAAGATGATGAAGTTCATTGAATCCGTAAATGTAAAATATACTCGCGATGACGCACTTTATAATATAATAATTGAAGACGCCGAGGCATATTTCAGCGGTCAGAAAACTGTTGACGAGGTTGCCGAGATTATACAGAACCGTGCGTCTACATATATAAGCGAGAACAGATAAGCTGATGTGAAACGAGCCGAACATTTTTATATGTTCGGCTCGTCGGCTTGTCGAAAAAGTAAATCTGTAACACGCTTTCTTGCGATACACACAAACCCCTCACAGCCTTTTATCCAATATTTTTTAAATATTGGCAAGGTTTCCGAAGGGCGAGTAGCCCTTTGGCCGCCGTCCGCAGACGGGTATGAATTTTAAACTATGTAAATGCATTTTTTCTTAAAGTTTTGACGATAATATAATTGCAGCCAAACAAGGCAACGCTGAGGAGCGACCCGACGCAGGCTGCGGAATAAAACGG
>CASFZT010000127.1 GCA_949299215.1 uncultured Ruminococcus sp. | reverse complement strand
GAACGCCGCAGATTCCTTTGGGGAGAACGACCGCCGCACGCAGAACTGGCAGATCCAGCTCAATAACGCAGAAGCCGCCTTAAACAGCATGGAGCGGGAACTTTCCGATAATGAGCGGGCCATTGAAGCCTTTTCCCAAGAGGAAACAGACGCAGCGGACGCTACGGAACGCCTCTCCCAGGAGATCGCCCGGCAGGAGGATGCGCTTGCAGGGATGAAGCGTGCCTATTCCAATGCCGTGCTGCAGTACGGTAAAGGCTCCAGTGAGGCAAAGGAACTGGAAGGACGCATCTCCCGGCTTTCCGTGGAACTTCGGGAAAACCGGGAGCGGATGAAGGACGCCGGGGATGTGGCGGAGGATCTTGGCGATTCGCTGGAGGATGCCTCTGAAGGGGCGGATAAATTAGGCTCCGGCCTTTCGGTAGCCACGGTGGCGATGGGCAACCTCATCTCCTCCGGTATCCAGGCGGCATTAAACGGTATCAAGGAGCTTGGCAGCGCCATCTGGAACCTGGACGAAGCTACGGAGGAATACCGGGTAGCCCAGGGCAAGCTGACCACCGCCTTTGAGGCGGCCGGCTACAGCGGCGAGGCGGCGCAGAAATCTTACAACGAGTTTTACAAAATCCTGGGCGATACGGACACGGCAACGGAGGCGTCACAGCTGTTGGTGCAGCTTGCCCAAAACGAGCAGGACATCACCAAGTGGACGAACATTGCCGCAGGCGTTTACGGCACCTTCGGTGACGCCCTCCCCATTGAGGGCATGATCGAGTCGGCAAACGAGACCGCCAAGGTGGGACAGGTCACGGGCTCCCTAGCGGACGCCTTAAACTGGGTAGGCATCAGTGAGGACGAATTTAACGAGAAGCTGGCGGCCTGCTCGGATGAAAGTGAACGGAACCGTCTCATCATGGAGCCATCATCGAGCCGGGAGTATTCGACAGAGTTCAGAAGCTCATGGCAGTCAGACATCCCGGTCAGAACCGCAACAGCAGCATCAGCCCTTTTTCAAGCAGAATCAAGTGCGGCGAATGCGGTAGCTGGTACGGCTCGAAGGTGTGGCACTCCAATGACAAGTACAGAAAGGTCATCTGGCAATGCAACCACAAATTCGACGGGGATTGCAAATGCGGAACGCCGCACATCACCGAGGATGAGATACGGAGCCTTTTCATAAAAGCAATGAACATCCTCATCACCGAAAAGGATGCGCTGATCGAGGATTTTGAAGCCATCAAGGACACGGTCTTCGACACCTCCGCGCTTGTGCAGGAACGGACAGACCTGCAGGTCGATATGAACACGGTGGCGGGACTCATCGAGGAATGCATCGCGGAGAACGCCCGCATCGCACAGGATCAGGGCGAATACCAAAAACGCTACGACAGCCTCGCTAAACGCTTTGACCGCACGAAAGACCGCCTCGAAGCCGTGGAGCGGTCGATTGCGGAAAAGCAGGCTCATCGTGAAATGGTCGAACAGTTCCTTTCAGAACTCGCCAAGCAGGATGCGGTCACGGAGTTCACCGATGAACTTTGGTACAGCATGATCGACCATGTGACCATTCACAGCAAGGACGACATCCGATTCACATTTCAGAACGGCACAGAAATCAGGATGTAAGCACAGCGCACTCCGTTTCCCGCGGAGTGCCTTTTTCTGTCTTGTGAACCCTTCTCCGAAAATGAACCCCTACATAAAAAATGAACCCTACCGAGGGTAGGGAAAATCAAAAGGTATAGGAATAATCAGATTGTATCAAATCTCGTGTTTACATTTCAATATAGAACTGCGGATTGGGAAAGTGATTATCCTCAGCATATTTGAGCAAGATAGCCTTCTGATTTGTTATGGAATTTGACTCTCCCTGAAGCATATCGTCCTGTGAAAGTCTGCAATAAAGTGCTGTAATTTTGTCTGTAATCATTTTATCCTCCGTTTCTGACAATTACAGCGGATATGAAAATAGTATATCACATTCCTCAACAAAATTCAAGACTTTAAAGTGATAAAATTTCATATCCCTGCATTGTCTCTTGTCCTATGCTGCTTGCCGTATAATGTCCTCGACATCTTTACCGATAAGCCTTTCGATGATTTCATCAAGGCTTTCGGCTTGCAGGTTGAAATGCGTTTCCACATAATAAGTGGTGTTGCCGATTTTGTACTCCGTACAGTTAACCGCTTCGTTGGTTGTTTCCATTGAACATACCCTCTTTCAGATGAAATCAGCATTCGCTGACATACTTTCGTATGTGGGTGAAACGGTATCGGAATACTATTTTGTCGGACAAGGTTAAAGGAATAATGATTAGGTGACCGTTTTGTTACGCACCTCCTTTCGAGTATTGAGTTTTCGGGGGTGATGTGGTATAATGAATTTGGAAATGAATAAGAATTTTTGAAGGTGATGGTTTTGTTATTCAAAAAATCTAAAGAAATGAAGGTCGCTGTTCTGCACGAGCAAGAAAAGCAGTTATCTTCCAAAGATAAAATTAAGAACGAATGCCAAAAAGAAAACGTGTTGGCATTTGATATTTATTGCGATAATTTGCTTATTGGTTTTATAATGGTGCAAAACTTTGATAAAGGGGCATACTTTCTCTGGAATTATGCGATAGATTATAAATATCAAAACCAGAATTATGGAACAACCGCATTGATTGAATTTATCGATTTTATGAAAAATACATATCAAATGTCAAAAATGACAACAACATATATATGTGGCAATAAACACGCAAAACATCTTTATGAAAAAATTGGATTTATCGAAACAGATGTTGTTGATGAGGATTGCCATGAAGTGAATATGATTTATTGTTGTTGATGGTTTTTCAAATTATTGAACGATACCTAATAAAGCCGTACCCACGAGTACGGCTTTACTATTTCTACGGTCTCGTTTCGTTACGCACCTCTTATGACGCTTCGGAAAACTCCACATCAATAACATTTTCATCGCAGAGCCGTTTGCAGGTTTCTGAATTTTCCGTCAGGAACTCTACTACACGGCTCTGCTTCATCTCCCTCAGACGGCGCTGTATCGTGTAAGGATTATGGTCGCACTCGTCGAGAAATTCCTGAGTACAGTAACAGCCATATTTCCTGATACACGGCAGAACTTCCTTTGTAACCCAACGCTTGAATGTCTTTGCGGCAGGAAGCCGTGAGCCGAAGATAAGACTGTACAAATCTGCTTCCCTGATGTAGTTCATCACGATAGTCTTGTTCTTGTTCTGAGGATGAGGAACTGTGAGCTTTACGGGAGCGTCGCAGTGGTCGATAATTGCCTTTCTCGGATTGTGATAGCCGAGAATTTTTGCACTTGCTGACGCCGGAAAGAAAAGCTCTCCCTGCACCTCAACGCTCTCCAGCAGACCGAACTCGGTGTACTGAAAAGGGCTTGCTTCTGTTGAAATCATTTCGTTAAAATTCATTTTTAACCTCCGTTCATTTACGATTATTGCTTATTCAGAACATTCCGATGATTTAATTGTAGCACAGGAATGAGCAGAAGTCACTACCAAAAGACGCCCACTTAACTCCCAATTTACTCCCATTTTTCATCGGCTCTGTTCTGATTTTTCATTTTCAAAACGTTTTGATATTTTCATTATAGCATACGAATTTTCAAAAGTCAGTACCAGAAGTGTTCCATTTTTGTCCCAATTTTTTCTCAAAAAAGTCTCAGAAAAGTCTCACGGTAAAAATGCCTGCCCGATTTGTTACGCACCTCGGGAAATAACGGCGCAGTTTGTTACGCACCTGTCGCTTATGATTGAAATTCGGAAGTAAATGTGATATAATGAAACTGAATAAAAACTGGTTTTATGGAGGAAATATCAATGGAAATTATTACTTTCAAGCCTGATATGCAACAATCGGTAGACGATTTTTTCAGCAAATGCTTTTCTGCTGTTGGCATACCATATTCTCCGATGGACAGGCACGCTGATATTGCTAATGTTGAAAAGTATTATATGCAAGACGGTTGCTTTTGGTGTCTTTTCGACAATCAGACTCTTGTAGGAACTGTTGCGTTACGCACCATTGACCTTGAAAATAAAGTTGTTGAGCTTAAGCGTATGTTTGTATTACCTGAATATCAAGGCAAAGGCTATGGCAGATTACTTTTGAATTACGCTATAGCTTACGCAAGAGAGCAACAGTATAATAAAATATGCTTGGATACCAGAAAACAGTTTTCTGTTGCACAACATCTGTATCGTAGTAACGGCTTTCAAGAAACTGAAAAATATAATGATAACGACCGTGCAGAACTTTATTTTGAGTTGATTTTATAATACCGACTCGTTTCGTTACGCACCTATTATAACAAACATTCTTCATGAAAAATATTTTAAAACGTCCTGTAATTATAATTGTATCATAGTCGTTGTTTCGATTTCGGGACAACGACAATTTTTCTGGAAAAAGGTTTTTTCATCTGCCCTTCAATCGAGCAAAAGCGAGATTTTCTGTCAAAGGATTTGGGTTCTCCCAACAAGTTTTTGTATTTGTCTGCGCTGGCGATTTTCGTAGAAAAGTGGGCAGTGTATAGACAAATGCTATGCTTGCTGTCAACGAAGTTGCAGAAAGCATAGCTCGCAAAAAGTGACAATGTGGCTACAAAGGCGATGCTTGCTGTCAACAGAACAAGGTTGAGGGCGAGCATTTATTTTTTCAGATTTTAATGAAAAATGCTGAGTGTGGCCACAAATCATATGATATTTTCCCATTGTGCACAAACCCAAGCAGATTTATGATTTTGTGTTATTTACATCAGCATAGCAAAACAACAGGCACACGGAATAAAAATTGCCGTGTGCCTGTTTTTATCATTTCATCTTAATAGGTCGCAAAACCTCATATCCCAATCCTTCGGGATAGTGTCGCTGATAACACTGACAAGCCTGCTCGTTCCATTCCCATTTACCGCCGCAATACTTGCCTATGTCATAATTCCACGCAAGATTTTCAACCTTGCCCATAACCTCGCTGTTGTCTTTGAGAAAATCAAACGGAGGATGACTGAAAACAAGATAGTAGCTTGCAGGAATTTCACGGATTTCAAACCCGTTGGGAACCGCTCCGCTGTAATCGTCAGGAACGCCCGTACCGTAAAAATACTTGCGTTCGCCCTTGTCGTTGTAATACCAGCCTGCCGTATGCCCTGTAACAATAGGGTCGCAGACATTGTTCATACTGTCGATAATTCCGCATACGGTGTCGCAGTTATTGTTTTCCCAGAAGTCGCAGTAATTTTCTGCCTTCGTGTCCCATATTCCGATGTACTTATGTGCAGGAATATACTGAATTTTTACAATAGGCTCAGCCAAAACTTTATTGCTCATTTCCAATTCTCCTCGTATAATATATTTTAGGGTAATTTAACGAGTACCCTAATAAACCTCAACTACGCTCGGTAACAGAAAGCAGTGAAATTGGAATGAGCG
>CASFZT010000126.1 GCA_949299215.1 uncultured Ruminococcus sp. | reverse complement strand
TTCAATGGGCGTCGGCGGCGGCATGGTCCTTATTTTATATCTCACGATATTTGCCGGATACTCACAAACCGAAGCACAGGGTATCAATCTTATCTATTTTATCCCGACGGCACTTATATCTTTAATAATACACAGTAAAAACGGACTCATTGAATGGAAATCGGTGCTTCCTGCCATTTTCTGCGGAGTAATTTTTGCTGCTGTCGGCTCATATCTTGCATTAAACATTGATCCATCCATTTTGCGAAGATGCTTTGGCGGTTTTGTGCTTCTCATTGGTATAAAAGAGCTTTTTTTGCTTAAAACAGGGTAATTTTATGCTTTTAAACTAAATATTCAATAATGGGCTTGCCCCGTCATTCAACGTGGCAAGCCGCAGCGAAGCTGCGATGAAGTTTCAGTTTGGGATTGAACCCCAACTGAAACTCAATATGGAACCCGCCGCCTTAGAGACGGGGGACATATTGCCTAAGTTATACTGTCTTTTGTAATAATTAATTAAAAAATATTTCCAACATCTATTGAAGTTTTAAAAAAAATATGCTATAATTAAGATGTGTTTTTAAAAGAATGTTATTTAAAATTGTATAAGTCTATCTTTTATTAAACGATGATAAACATTCGGGCGGTGGTTTATATGAATGCCATAATTGAAAAACTGAATGAATTTGGTGCGGTAACGGACGGAAACTTTTATGGTAAAATAGGCAGCGATGAACTTTATATTGCAAGCCTTGACGCTTTCGCTCTTGATGACTGTCCCGAAATGCTCTGTAATGCTGTCACAAAACAGGACTTCAAGATTGCATACAAGCTTTGCTCCTCTCTTCTGAAATCAGCAGAAGAATTTGATCTTCCCCCGCTTGTAAATATCACATTCTCTCTTTCTGAAGCTCTTAAAAATGAAAATATAACCGAAATAAACGAATGCATGTCAAAATTCAAGGATATTTTTAACCGTTTCACAGCCGCCCTCAACAATAACTGAACTAAAACTGATCTATATACACGTTATTACACGAAAGGACTGCTATCATGGAAAATAAAAAGCTTATGCTTATTGCAGATGACCTGCCTTTAAGCAGAGAGATCATGAAAAAACAGTTTTCAGACTCATACTACATAATCGAAGCTCAGAACGGAACCGATGCCCTTTATTTAATGCGCAAGTATGCAGATTCGCTTGATATCGTTATCCTGGACATCTATATGCCCGGTATGAACGGCTTTGATGTTCTCGAAGCCGCTAAAAATGACGATATGCTTTCGGATATACCTATCATTGCCGTTACAAGTGATGAATCCACAGAAATAAATGCGCTTAAAGCAGGTGCGTGGGACTTTATCCCCAAATCATTTGAACCTACCATACTAAAGCTAAGAATAGAAAATGCCATTAATCTGCGTAGCTATATAAAGGCTACCGCTGAAAAAACCAAGAATGAAACAAAGTCAAATATTCTTCATTATCTCAATGATATGCCTGCCGCTTTTATTGCAGTCAAGCCAAACACAGAAAAAAACGACATACTTCTCGACTACTGCAACAACAGCTACCTGCGGCTTTGCAATATGCCCGAAAGCTCCGATTACGAATACCGCTGTCTTTCCGATTTCCTTGCATTTTCCGATGACAGCTTTCGGCAGACTATGTTCGATTTGCTCTTTTCGGAAAGGTGCATGAAAACAAGGTCATAAACTACGAACAAAACGGCAAAAGCTACAGTGCGTATTTCTATGTTCCTTATGCCGACAGATGCGTTTGCCTCATCAACGATGTAACCGACCTCAAAAAACTCAAAGAGGGCACTATTCGCGCTCTTGAGCATGAAAATCAGCTTTTGCAGGAGAAAAACAATCAAATCCGTCTTTATAAGACCATTCTTGACCAAACCGGCATTATCGTTTTTGAAAATGATCTCAAGCACAGTTCATGCTATATTTCGGAAAATGTTCACCATTACTGCTTCAAGAACAAAATATTCCTGCCTGACGGCACTCCCAATCCTGACGCCGTTCTACTCAAAGACAGAGTAAAATTTATGCGTGAATTCAGCATAAAATACAACGGGCACTCGGAAAATCAAATCAAGACTACTGTGCGCACCGAGCTTATCGACGGCTCATACGTATGGTGCAAATTTGCCGCAAAAGTCACATTCACCAAGCAAGGCGCTCCATCTCGCATAACAGGCACTATCCAGAACGTGACAAACGAACAGGAATATCTCAACACTCTGCGCCGCAAAGCGGAATATGACACCATTACCGACATCTACAACAAACAGACTTTCTTTGCACGCACGGAATATCTTCTCAAACACCACTCCCCTTCGGATTTCTGCATAATCCGTTTTGATGTAGACAATTTTAAAATGATAAACGAGTTTTTCGGTCATGACGAGGGTGACAGACTGTTAAAGCACATTGCATCCAAGCTGGAAAAGCTTATGCTCAACTACAACTACTGCAACTATGGTCATCTTGAAGCGGATATATTTGCCGTATGCATGAAAACATCCGATTCCAAAAATGCCATAAGCAAAATTGAAAAAATTGCAGATGATTTTGATATTGAATTTAAGGTAACGATATCCGTCGGCATATACAACATAACCGAAACAAATCTTTCGCCTGACATTATGTGTGACAGGGCACATCTTGCTCAAAAAACCGTAAAAGGCAACTTCCTGCTCCATTCCGCTTATTTTAACCAACAGATGCACGAAAGCATCATAAACGACCAGATGATCGCTTCAATGATGAATCAAGCAATCGAAGAACGTCAATTCATCGTTTACTACCAGCCTAAATTCAACATTGCCACAAACAAAATTTCCGGTGCAGAGGCTCTTGTTCGCTGGATACATCCGGAAAAGGGTCTTATCTATCCCGGAAGCTTCATACCTGTATTTGAGAAAAACGGCTTTATTATGAAGCTGGACGAATATGTCTGGGAGGATGTCTGCATCTACATAAGAAAAAATCTCGACATGGGCAACACCGTTCTTCCAATATCAGTAAACATTTCAAAAATCAATCTCTACAACCCCAAACTTTGTGATATTCTTATCGGACTTGTTCAAAAATACAATATCCCGACCTCTCTTTTCCAGCTTGAACTTACAGAAAGCGCATTCACCGATAACAAAGCTGTTATGGACAATATCATGTCCAAGCTAAAGGCGTATGGTTTTACCATAATGATGGACGATTTCGGAAGCGGCTACTCCTCGCTCAGTATGCTAAAAGAAATACCCGTTGATGTTCTGAAGATCGACCTGCGTTCGCTTTTCACCGTAAAAGGCTTTTCGGGCGGAGATGTTACAGCACTTACTACCGTTTCACTTGGCGGTCAAACGCTTGCTGCTCTTATTGCAACTATCCTTGCGCTGATCTTAGAGTTTATCGGTATTTCATATCCCGAAGCTGTCACAAGCTTTCAGACCTCGTCTATGGCTGTAAACATCTATATATACTTTTACGTATGTATATTAGGTCCGATTCTTGAAGAAATTCTTTACAGAGGCGTAATTCTTCAAGGACTTAAACAATACAACAAGCGTATGGCAGTATGGATATCGGCTCTTATCTTCGGACTCATGCACCAGAACTACCAGCAATTCATACTTGGTTTCCTTATCGGACTTGCTTTGGGTATAATTACTTTAAAATCAAACTCACTTATCCCGTCCATCATTACACATATTATTGTAAACACAAGTGCCTCACTTCTTTCATGTTCCATGATGGCTGTCGATAATGAAACTTTTCAATCCATCGCATCGGGAGAATATGACATCACCTCGCTTAGTCCGGAATTTATACTGATAATTTTATTAAACGCTCTTATCCGATACGGATTTCTCTTTGCAGGCATCGTTATATTCATTGTTTTTCTTGTAAAAAAGAAAAATATCAGCCGCCCGTCGCCTGCAGGAAAATCACGAGGCTGGCCTATCATAGCTCAATCATGGACATGGTATATTATTCTTATAGTTTACATCTATCTTAATTTTATAGCCAACCTGCAATTCAACAAATAAAAACAAAACGTTTGCGGAACAATCTGCTGCTCCGCAAACGTTTTTTATGTATCCTGAATGGATATCTCTTTATTTTTCCATTTTCCGCATTTATATCTTATCAAACTTACAACTGCCGTTGCAAACCAGGTTACGCAGGTAGTTATCCAAATTCCCCAATATCCAAGCGCTGTTCTTGTAAGTATAACAGACAAGCTCACACGCACAATGACTTCGGTAAGACCGTTAACAACGGCATATCCCGTATCACCTGCTCCGTTTAAAAATCCTCTTGTCACATGGATAACGCCAAGTGCTATATAAAAACAGGCGGTCATTCTTAAACCTGCTGCGCCTATCGCAATGGTTTCCTTACCGGTAACAAAGCATCCAACCAGTACAGGTGAAGCAAACATAAATATAACAGCTACCGCAAGTCCGAATATTGATGACATTACCAAAGTTGATCTCAGACCCTTTATTGCTCTGTCCTGTTTTCCTGCACCTATATTCTGTCCTGTAAACGCTGCAAGTGCGGCATTCATTGATGTAAACGGCTGCTGTATAAACTGCTCGATTCGCATAGTTGACGTATAAGCTGCCATTACAGTCTTTCCGAATCCGTTCGTAACGCTCTGTATCGCTATCATTGACACGGATATCATTCCGTTCTGCACGGCAATAGGTATACCCGTTCTTATACAAAGAAGGCACTCGCTTAATTTTACCTTCATATCCTCCCTCGAAAGTCTGATATTTTCATTTTTCCAAAACGCCCACACTATACAAAGCAAAGCCGAGACTCCTTGTGACGCAACCGTTGCTGTTGCCGCACCGCCTACTCCCCACTGAAATACTATTACAAACAGCAGATCAAGCCCTACATTCAGCACACTTGCAACGCCAAGGAATATAAGCGGCGTCTTAGCATCACCAAGCGAACGCATAACGGAAAATATCCAGTTATATGCTGCAACACATACCGTTCCTCCAACCGCTATCTGCATATACTCTGCAGACATTGGCAGCAATTCTTCGGGCGTATCAAGCAAGATCAGCACTCTCTCCGCAAGCAGCACCGACACTATGCTTATCACCACGCCAAAAACGGCAGTTACGACCGCAGAATTAAATATCGCAGACCTCATTCTCTGCATAAGACCTGCCCCGAAATACTGTGATATAATTACTCCTGCACCTATTGCCAATCCCAGGCACAATGTATAAAAGAAATATGTAATTGAACCTGTCGCACCGACCGCAGCCAAAGCTTCATCGCCAAGATAACGTCCGACTATTATAGTATCTGCAACATTATAAAGCTGCTGAAGCAGATTTCCCGCAAGCAGCGGCAATGTAAATCTTATGATATGTCTTGCTTCGCTGCCTTCGGTCATGCTTTTTGTATACACCATAAACTTCATCTTCCTTTATTTCCACAAATAATA
>CASFZT010000125.1 GCA_949299215.1 uncultured Ruminococcus sp. | reverse complement strand
CATTCCAATTTCACTGCTTTCTGTTACCGAGCGTAGTTGAGGTTTATTAGGGTACTCGTTAAATTACCCTAAAATATATTATACGAGGAGAATTGTTTATGTATCCTAAAATTGGTATACGTCCCGTAATAGACGGACGTCAGTTCGGAATAAGAGAATCACTTGAAAATCAGACCATGAATATGGCTAAAGCGGCTAAAAAGCTTGTTGAAGCCAACTGTTTTTATGCAGACGGAACGCCTGTTGAATGTATTATCGGTCCATGCACTATCGGCGGCGGTGCAGAGGCTTTCCGCACGGAAGAATTTTTCTCAACGCAAAATGTTTGTGCTACTCTTTCCGTAACTCCCTGCTGGTGCTATGGCTCTGAAACTATGGATATGAATCCTCTTACAATAAAAGCTGTATGGGGATTTAACGGCACGGAGCGTCCCGGTGCTGTATATCTTGCTGCCGTTATGGCTGCTCATGCTCAGAACGGTTTACCTGCATTTTCAATTTACGGTCATGATGTTCAGGATATGAATGATACTTCGATCCCTGCAGATGTTTCAGAAAAAATTCTTCGTTTTGCTCGTTGTGCAATTGCTGTCGGAACGATGCGAAACAAGGCATATGTAGGTCTTGGTGCTGTTTCGATGGGTATCGGCGGTTCATACTGCAATGCGTCATTCATGCAAAAATATCTTGGAATCAGACCCGAATGGGTGGACATGACAGAAATTCTCCGCCGTGTTAAGCTTGAAATTTACGATCATGATGAATATACAAAAGCAATTGCATGGATAAAAGAAAAATGTCCCGAGGGCATGGACGTAAACACGGAAGTAAATCCCGGAAACAAGGACGTAATGTCAAAGGAAGAACAATGGGAATTCTGTGCCAAAATGACTCTAATTATCCGTGATATAATGCTTGGAAATCCCAAGCTTGCAGAAATGGGCTGGCTTGAAGAATCACGAGGAAGAAATGCGATCTTCGGCGGTTTCCAAGGACAGAGAATGTGGACAGACTGGCTTCCCAATGCAGACTTTTCCGAAAGTATACTCAACACGTCGTTTGACTGGAACGGAAAAAGACAACCATTCACTCTTGCTACGGAAAACGATGGCTTGAATGGAACTGCTATGCTGTTCGGACGTTTGCTTACAGGTACTGCTTCAATTTTCGCCGATGTAAGAACATACTGGAGCCCAGAGGCTGTAGAACGTGTGACCGGTATAAAGCCTACGGGAAAAGCTGCAAACGGATTTATACATTTGATAAATTCAGGTGCTGCCGCTCTTGACGGAACAGGCGCTTCCAAGGACAGCGACGGAAACGGTGTCATCAAGCCATGGTGGAACGTTACGGAAAATGATATTGAGTCTATGCTTAAAGCAACGGACTGGTGTCAGGCAAATCTCGGATATTTCCGTGGCGGCGGATATTCTTCTCATTTCAGGACACAGGCTGAAATGCCGGTTACAATGATTCGTGTAAACATTGTGGAAGGCGTAGGTCCTACATTACAAATTGCAGAAGGTTACACCGTCGATCTTCCTGATGAGATACACAAGCCTCTTGATCTTCGCACAGACAAAACATGGCCTACTACATGGTTTGTTCCAAATCTTACCGGTGAAGGTGCATTTAAGGACGTATATAGTGTTATGGCTAACTGGGGAGCAAATCACGGCTCACTGACATACGGACATATAGGTGCCGATCTTATCACACTGGCATCAATGCTTCGCATTCCCGTATCTCTTCACAACGTTTCTGCAGACAGAATTTATCGTCCTCACACTTGGTCAGGTTTCGGTACTTCAGATCTTGAATCGGCTGACTACAGAGCTTGCGCTTATTACGGTCCTATGTACAAATAAAATTATAAAACAAAATCCCCTGTCATTGTGAAATGACAGGGGTGATTTTTATGTGCATCAGTACAAGAACTTCATCAAGCGTTTCTTTTCTTCTGCAAATTCACTATCCGAAATAAGACCATTATCAAGCATGGATTTAAGCTTCATTACAGCAGTCTGGAAATCTTCAAGTGACATGGTTTCATATCCTGCTGTAATACTTTCAACAGCTTTTTTAGATACAGCAGGCTTTTCTTCAACTTTAACCTCTTCTACCGGAGCTGGTGCAGGAGCCGGTGCTGGCTTAGGTGCAGGAGCCGGTGCCGGTGCGGGAGCAGGGGCAGGCGCAGGTTTAGGATTGTACATACTTTGAGAATACATATCCTTTTCTGCCTCTTTGGGTTCTATCTCCGGAACAGTTGTAATTTCTTCAAAAGCACTTTCCGCATCCGTATTTACAATTTCGGGTTTGATATCCTCTGTTGCTGCCGGAAGCGCTTCATCCATGCTCAACATATCGGAAACATGAAATTCTTCGCTTGGAACTGCCTTGGGTTTAGACATAGAAGCATAATCCGATGTCAAGCTTTCAAATTCTGCATCGGCTGCTTTCTTGAGACGTTCTTGCTCCTTAAGCTTTTCTTCATTATTGGATTTTATCCTATTATTCTTTTCATTTTCACGGCGTTTTTCGTTTTTCTTGTCGAAATCAGCCTTTGCACTACTTATAATATTTACTATTTCTTCGTTGTTATTAAAGCATGGAAGAATAATTCTGCGGCGATTCATCACGCCTTTGGATAAATCATCACACTGAATATAAATAGGGCTGTTTTTGTTTGTATTATTCACATATATCTTAGTTATTTCTTCATAACCGCATATGAAACGGGTATATGTAGGATCTTCTTCTATCGTACCTACCTGTTCGCAAATAAAGCCTACACCATAAATATGTGCCGCTGTAATCGACAGATTAATGTCATGAGGCTTGGAAATGATTGTTTCTTTATAAGTTGTTTCATAATATGCCAACTTTTTTTCACTGTAAACATTTGAAATATCTTCCATTGTAAAACACCGCTTTCCGATAAAATTGCCATAAGGTCATGAATGAATATCATTATTTTTTTTGACAAAGTTACATCAAGATATCCATACATAAGTTCAATAAATATTATATCATAAATTCTTATATTAGTCAAACAATATTAATAAAAATAAACATACAATTTCATTATAAATTTTTTAGCGTTTTGTACAAATATACATATGTTCTACTATTAAATACAATGAAGTGCAGTTTAAATTTATTTTGCTATTATTAAAATATTAAAATTTAATTTATAAATTTATAGATTTATAGATAAAATAAAACCTGACAACAACATTTACCATTTGTTGTCAGGGGTATATTTTCAACATTTATAAAGATTTAACAGCTTCTACCGCATATGAAAGATATCCGAAATCTTCATTTTCAATCCTTCCTGCATCGCAAGCAGCAGCAATTGAAGAATTTATGGGTATCTGACCAAGCAGTGGTATATGATTAACCTCGCAAACCTTATCAATATGGCTTTCGCCGTAAAGATAAATTTTCTTCTTGCAGTCGGGACATTCAACATAGCTCATGTTTTCGACAACTCCCACAACCGGAATATTCATCATATTTGCCATATTTACAGCCTTATTTACGATCATCGCAACAAGCTCCTGCGGAGATGATACAATTATAATTCCGTCAAGAGAAATAGACTGGAATACCGTCAGAGGAACATCGCCTGTTCCCGGAGGCATATCAACAAACATATAATCAACATCACCCCATATAACATCTGTCCAGAACTGCTTTACCACTCCTGCAATAACAGGACCTCTCCATATAACGGGATCGGATGGATTTTCAAGAAGTAAATTAACGGACATAAGCTTGATCCCACCGCTTGTTACAGCAGGAAGTATGCCTTCCGATGTACCTTGGGCACGTCCGTTTATACCAAACATTTTAGGAATTGACGGACCTGTGATATCAGCATCCATTATTGCTGTTTTAAATCCGCTTTTTGAAAATGCAGTAGCGAGCATACCGGTAACCAAAGATTTACCTACGCCGCCTTTGCCGCTTACAACGCCTATAACCTTTTTTACGCTGCTTTGTGCATTAAGAGGTTCAAGAAGGCTCTGAGGTTCCTGACGGCTTGAACAATTTTCACCGCAGCTTGAACAGTCATGTGTACATTCACTCATTTTACCAATAACCAACCTTTCAAAAATATATTTGTATATTATTATACTACTATAAAATAAAAAAGTCAATTTTGTATAGACATTTTTCTGAAAATAGTATATACTAAGTATATACTAATAGTATACATTTTTATTTGGAGATTTAGCTATGAAGCATAGATTTATAACAACCAATATTATTAACAATTCAATAAAACAGGATGCTGCTGGATATATAAAGCATTGTGAAACTATGTATCAAAAAGCCATATCAGAAGCTGCTGAAAAGATATACCGGGACAGATTTACTCATCCTCTTGTACTGATATCCGGACCGTCAGGGTCGGGAAAAACTACCAGCGCAATGTATCTTGCCGCTTTGCTTAAAGGAAAAGGTCTTAATGTGCATACTATTTCAATGGATAATTATTTTCTGCCAAATGATATGGGCGGACTTCCTCTGGATAAATACGGCAATGTAGACCTTGAGTCACCTTACAGACTTGATATTCCTTTGTTTTCAACTCATCTTAACAAGCTTTTCAAATGTGAGCCTATCAAAATACCTACCTTTGATTTTAAGACACAGATGCGTTCGGACTACACTACCATATGCCGAAAGGAAGATGAAATTATTATCGTTGAGGGTATTCATGCCTTAAATCATGAGGTCACGGGAGATACAAATGATTTTACCACTTGCATTTACGTGAGTGTACGTTCGCGTGTTCATTCTTATGTCGGTACTGTTATGCATCCAAGAAATATACGTCTTATGCGCAGACTTAGCCGTGACTGCCTTTTCCGAAACAGAATGCCGGATAATGTTTTTGAAATGTACGAAAGTGTTACCGTAGGTGAAGAAAAATATATAATGCCCCACAAACATCGTGCAAATTTTATTATTGACACATTTATTCCTTATGAATTATCTGTTTACGCAAATCTTATTCTGCCTCGTCTTGAGGAGTTAAGCATGAAATATAAAAACACCAAGAATTATATTACTATAAATAAAATACTGTCGGAAATTGAGCCTATCTCGGCAAATTTGGTTCCGGAAGATTCATTGATAAGGGAATTTATAGGCAACAGCTTGTAAATTTGAGGAGGAAATTAAAAATATGAGCGGTACTCTTTATATTGTCGGTACGCCTATCGGCAATCTCGGAGACATGACATACAGAGGAGTTGAAACTCTTTCTACCGTGAATTTTATCTGCGCAGAGGATACTCGTGTAACATTAAAGCTTTTAAATCATTTCAATATAAAAAAGCAGCTTGTAAGCTACCATGAACATTCTTCACGTCAGATATCCGAGTCAATTCTTAACAGAATACTTTCCGGGGAAAGCTGCGCAGTTGTTTCAGATGCGGGTATGCCTTGCATTTCAGATCCGGGAGCTGATTTAATTGATTTATGCGTACAGAATGGTGTAAAAATCGAGATAGTTCCCGGTCCTACGGCTGTTATTTCTGCTGTTGCGGCAGCAAATAT
>CASFZT010000124.1 GCA_949299215.1 uncultured Ruminococcus sp. | reverse complement strand
TCGACAGATCGTGAGGAAGTCCTTTGAATGTGATGCACGCCTTTTCTGCTGTACATTCGCATTCTTCGGTCGTAAGCGTAAATGTATCTCCGTCAAAAATTTCAACGGGCTTATTATCCTTGAACTTGCCTAAACGTATCTCCGGACCCTTCGTATCAAGCATTGTTGCTATCGGGATATTAAGCTCTTCACGCAGTTTTACTACCTGCTCGAAGCGTCTTTTATGCATTTCATAATCACCATGTGAAAAGTTAAAACGAGCAACGTCCATGCCCGAAAGCATCATTTCGCGCAAAATACTGTCGTCATCGGTAGAGGGTCCAATAGTACATACAATTTTGGTCTTTCTCATAATCGATCCATCCTTTTATTTAGTATGAAGTTATACTACAATAATTAAAATAAAGAAAACTCAAAACATTTCCCCATTTTAATTTATTATTATTGTAACCCATATATTACAAAACTTCAATTATCATTTTCCACAATAAATCAAAAAATATTTTATTAAAACTATGCGCAAACACAAACTTCTCAAGTCCTTACATATATTTTATCCCCACAAACGTTTGCAATACATTTTTGTAATCCTTTACTGCACAAATACGGCTAATTTTATACTTAAATTCCTGTTAATACCGTCAGTTTTTATATAGAAAAAAGGCGAAAAAAAGTGTATAATAATTTTAATGTACAAAACTTTCAAACCCGACTTTCAAAACGGAGGAATACTATGTTTAACATTGCAGTGGCACAATCAGGCGGTCCTACAGCAGCAATAAATTCATCTCTTACCGGTGTTTTCAGAGAAGCGGCAAAAACTTCCGGCATTGATTGTATATTCGGCTCCATAAATGGCATTGAAGGCGCCATAAACGATAATTTTATAAACCTTCGCAAAATACTCACTTCCGACTGCGACTGTGAGCTTTTGAAAAAAACCCCCTCCACCATTCTCGGCTCATGCAGATACAAGCTTAAAAATTACGCAGAGGACAGCTCCGACTACGAAAAAATAGCCTCCGTTTTCCGCAGTCACAACATCAAAGCGTTTTTCTACATCGGCGGTAACGATTCAATGGACACGGTCATGAAGCTTGATTCATATTTCAAAGAGGTTGAACTCGACATAAAGGTCATAGGCATACCCAAAACCATCGACAATGATGTTATGAACACCGACCACACTCCCGGCTTTGGCTCGGCTGCAAAATATGTTGCGACCACAATGCAGGAAATAATTCGCGACAGCAGAGTTTACTCCATTCCCTCCGTAACCATCGTTGAGATAATGGGCAGAAACGCAGGCTGGCTTACCGCTTCATCATGTGTTCTTCATGCAAACGGTGAATCCGCTCCGCATCTTATCTACCTCCCCGAATCGAAATTTTCCGCAGAGCGTTTTCTTGAGGATATAAAAAATGCCCAGAAAAAATACCGTGCAGTCATAGCGGCAGTTTCCGAGGGCGTTTTATGCAATGATAAGCAATACAATACCGCATCCGGTGTAATCGACGCATTCGGACACAAATATCTGTCCGGCATAGGAAAATATCTTGAAAGCATGGTATTGGAAAGTGTAGGCTGCAAAGTACGTTCAATCGAACTTAATGTCATGCAGCGATGCAGCTCACACATTGCTTCCCTCACCGACATAACAGAAGCCGAAAACATAGGCGCCGCCGGTGTACGTGCTGCCATGAACGGAGAAAGCGGTGTAATGATGGTATTCCGCCGTATAAGCAACAATCCATACCGTGTGGAAATTCTCTCCTCCGACATATCAGCCGTGGCAAATCACGAAAAGACATTTCCTACCGAATGGATAAACGGAAACGGCAACAATGTCACCATCGACGCTTTAAACTACTTCCTGCCGCTTATCCGGGGCGAGCCGGAAATTGAATACAAAAACGGTATACCCGTTCATTTCCGTCTTGACCAATAAAAAAATTTTTAAAAGTGAAATATTATCCCCTTCCGGATTGTATTATATATGAATGTAAAAATTATTGTCAAATATATTATATTAGTCCGCAGGGGGTATTTTTATGAAAAAATTTACGCTTGTCATACTTGCATTATTATTCCCGACAGTCTGCTTTATCACATACAGCATCACATCGGAAGAAATTACATCGGAATTGAGCAGTCTGCAATATTACAGCACACCCGAACTCACCGCATATGCTATCATATCAAACAATGAACTGAGTGAGCTTTACTCCGAATGTGAACGCATAAGCCGTGTACTTGACATAAACAGGATAAACGGCACTCTTTCACACGAAAAAGAATCTGCATACACATCACATCTGAATGACATAATCAGACAAATCAATATGCTTGAACAGAAAAAAAGAGGGACTTGAAATCGTCCCTCTTTTTATTTAACGATATTCAATCAAAGAGCCTTGATAGCCTCAACAAGAGCATCTTCAGCCTCGGATGCACCGTCTGCAAGGATAAAGTATGCATAATCGCCCTCAGAACCTACAATGGAAGCTCCTGCTCTTTCAACATCGGCAGGATAGAACGCATCTGTATTCTGCGCCTTTTCCTGTCTTGCCGTAAGTGCTTCAACAGCAGCATCAACGTCTGTGGACTTGATTATAATAATTTCGGTCATTGTTGCACTCATCGGACACTGCATGAAAATTGTCTCCTCGTATGTTTCGTCGGAAACATCAACAAGGAAGAAGTCCTTTATCATCTGTGCATCTGTTACTTCCATAAGTGACGGCCACTCGCCCGACGCAGTCATGCTGTCAATCAACGGCATAAGCGTATTTGCTTCGGCATCTCCTGTTTCTGCTTCGGTATCGGACTCGGCTTCCGTTTCTGCCTCAGACTCTGCTTCGGTTTCGGACCCGGATTCCGTTTCTGCCTCAGATTCTGCTTCAGTTTCAGATCCTGCCTCTGTTTCCGCATCAGACTCTGCTTCAGTTTCAGCTTCTGTTTCGGCCTCTGTTGTATCATCATCTTCTGCCGGTGCTTCGGATTCTGTTTCACTGTCTGCGGAAGATTCACCCTCTGCAGGTGTTTCGTCATCAATTACGATCTCGGTATCCGAAGTTTCCGCATCGGTTTCTCCGCTTGAGCAAGCTGTAAGTACAAATCCCGACATAGACAATGCTGCAAGAAGTGCAGCAATTTTTGTTATTTTTGTTGATCTCATAAGTACCTTTCCTTTCTTGGCATACTTTCCTTTTTGTACGCACAATAACTTCCTGTTATATAACTCATGCAGCCATTTCTCCCGCTGCAATTACATTATATCAAAAGATACAAAAAAATCAACAGTTTTTTATGAAAATTAACCACAGCTTAATAATTTGTAACCGTACTGTCATTTAGAACAAAATATAATTACAAATTGCTGTCTGAAACAAGCCTGCCGTCAGAAATTCTTAACACTCTTGCCGCTTTTTCTGCAATTTCATCGTCATGTGTAATTACGACAACGGTTTTCCCTGCTGCATTAAGGTCATATAAAATTCTCATTACCTCGCCGCTGCATCTGCTGTCAAGATTTCCCGTAGGCTCATCTGCAAGAATTATCGGCGGCGACGACGCAAGCGCTCTTGCAATAGCCACCCTCTGCTGCTGTCCTCCCGACATTTCCGACGGACGGTGATTCATACGGTGCTTCAGCGACACCTTCTCAAGTGCTTTTCTTGTGATCTCACGTCTTATATTTTTAGGCACGCCTCTGTACATTAGAGGCAGTTCCACATTTTCAGCCGCAGTCAGGTTCGGTATAAGATTAAAGCTTTGAAAAATAAAACCTATCTCCTTATTTCGTATATGAGAAAGCTTATTTTCGCTCATATCCTTCACGGATACGCCGTCAAGCAGATATTCTCCCTCCGACTGGACATCAAGGCACCCGAGCATATTCATAAGTGTGGACTTACCCGACCCTGAGCTTCCTGCTACCGCAACAAATTCTCCCTTGCTTATACTAAGCGACACATTGTCAAGCGCCTTTACTTTTTCCGTACCCACACCATAATATTTCGTGATATTTTTAAGCTCAATAAGTGCCATAGCTCCTTCTCCTTTACAAATCACATAACAAGCTTAGCATATCCCGAAAAAGCAAATTTTATACAAAAAAATACCGCACGGAAAACTCCAAGCTTCCATGCGGTATAAAATTATGCTATAGACACTGTTATCTCGCCGCTTGAGTTAATGAAAACCCTGCTGTTTACATACTCGTTCTGCGCTAAAAATGTGATATCGTTTATCGTTATCTTAACGCCAGGAAAAATATGCCCCTTGCAGACCGCATATAAATTCTGCTTCGTTGCAAGTGCGACATCAATTTCCCTTATACGCTTATTTGCATTTGAAATTTCAACATTATTGACTATCTTCTGACGTGCGGCATTTCCGAGAATAAACTCCTTATCATCCGGCAGATGGTGAAGCTCCTTCTTTTTCTCATTAAGAAAATTAACTATCAATGTAAGTTCGTCAATAGATTTCTGAAGCTTTGCAATCTTTATATTCAACTGATTTTTTTCTTCAGCCAAAATTGCATTATCGCCCAGTGTAATTTCAGTCGGTATATAATTTCTTGAACCTATATTTGACACGGTAATAGTGTTGAGTACAACATATCTTCCGCCGATAATACCGCCGTTCATTCCCTTTGTTATCAGCGTTCCGCCACAGTACACATCACATATAACATAATTCTGCGCAGAAACATCTCCGTCGCACTTTATCTTGGAATGTTCGCAGAAAAGTGCGGAAAACGTGCCATGCGCCGTAATATTTGAATTAATGCATCCATTCTTTATTACAACGTTTCCACCTGCTTCAAGCACTGCTCCGTTCACATCTCCGCTTACCATTATATTGCTCTTTGAAGAAACCTTAAACCCCTCAAGCACACTGCCCTTTATAATAACATCGCCTACGAAATCAATATTGCCCACCGCAACGTCCACATCTCCGGAAATAGTAACGATATTTTCAACGGAAAATATTCCGCCTCGGCAGACAAGATGCCCGTCTATATCGGCAACTATCTGCAATCCGTCCTCTGTAAGCCTTGTATTTTTGCCAACCGTATATGACGCCTTTTTTCCCGGTATCTGACGCATAACGCCGCCGGTTACATCAACCCCGGGCACTCCTTCGGTCGGTGGAGTTATTTCCGCAATTACATCTCCCTGATACACGGTACGGATAAGTCCCAGATCCTTATAGTCGACAAATCCGAAATCATCTTCCTTTGGCGCTGCCTCTACCTTTTGCGAATAGTTATAGGTAATCGTTCCGTTTTCACCGTTGACTGGCATCTGTGCAGTCGCTATATGTATTCTCTGCGAATACTTCATATCGGAAACTATTGAATTTACAACTTCTTCATTAAGCCCGAATTTAATATTAAATCTCTTTATTGCCGCATAAACATCGTCCTTGGTAAAATGCTTTCCTCCGTTTTCAGGCGGAGTGATATATATGTATGCATCTGTTTTAGCAGGCGGCATTTCAATCTTTATAAAAAAATCTTTAGGCGGCTTATTGTTATTATACTCCATAAAAATTCACCTCATTTTGTACATTACGTCAATTACACAACAT
>CASFZT010000123.1 GCA_949299215.1 uncultured Ruminococcus sp. | reverse complement strand
GTTCAGAAAATTTACGATATGGACGAGTCTCCTTTTTACAGAATAGAGTCGACATATCACCGTACCGTAAATGATGCAATGGCATTTGGCTCATATGGCATATCCCATTCAAGCTCAACGTTAAATTCGGGACCGATAGAGCTGCTGCGTATGCTTGGTTTTTCATACGGCGGACACTATAATAAATATAAAGGTTCAACATATGTGACCGATGCGATACTGGGAATAAAATATATTATGGAAAAAGGCTCTGCCGTTCCGGAAAAGACGGACGAGGGCGAGGAGATAGGAGAAAATACATCGGCAGAGGGTAAGATCACTCCTGCGGAAAACACGCATTATGATGATCTTGTGCTTGCGAACGGCGACAGCAAGGATATTTTCTATGTGTATGAAAATCCGTATGCACTGCCGCTCGGCTTTATGGTAGATGACGATATACTTGATGTTGTGATAGAAGGAAATGATCCGTTTGTAAATCAGAACAACCTGCTTTCATCAATGGTGACCGATACAAAGGCTGAATATTTTCAGCGTATCCCTATAGACGAGATAATCCCCGAAAATGCAAAGCCTACTGTGTCCGGAGCGCAGACTAAGTATACAACAAGAGTGGAGGGAGAAAATTCTCATATTGAGTTTATTTTCACAGCGCCTACCGATGATATGATATATATGTATCTGCCCGCAACCTATGAAAGAAAGGTGAATTTGTGGCTTAATAAGGATTTCCTGGACTATTATTTTGAGGGCGGAAATAAAGTCATACAGACCCTTGGCAGATTTGAGCCGGGCGAGGAAATTTCCCTTATCACAACAATTGCAAGCGATAAGAACGAGGTGTATTTCCTTGACCAGTATTTCTACTACCTTGATGAAGAGGCATTTAAGGATTCTGTTGAGGAGTTGAAGCAAAATCCGTTTGAGATCGAGGAGTTCCATGAAAGTCATATAAAGGGAAATGTAACCGCAGATGAAAATGGCATACTCTTTACTACAATTTCTTATGAGCCGGGCTGGACGATAAAGGTGGACGGCGTAAAGACCGAGCCTGTCAAGATCGCCGATGCACTTATCGGAATACCGCTTACCGAGGGTGAGCATTCAATTGAAATGACCTTCTTCCCGAAGGGTATGACAGTCGGTATTATTATAAGTACGGCAGGTATAATTGCGCTTATAACGATCGCCGTTATTTCCAAGCGAAAAGAAAAGGTGATGCTGGACAGACTGCATGATTTTTGATATGGAAAGGATAACCGAAATATGAAATTGATGTTTGCATCGGATATACACGGCTCATATACTGCCTGCAAGCTTATGATGAACAGGTTTGCGGAGGAGGGCGCAGAAAGGCTTTTTCTGTTGGGTGATTTGCTTTATCACGGACCGAGAAACGACCTGCCGTCCGGTTATGCGCCAAAGGATGTCATAAAGCTGCTGAATGAAAATAAGGATAAGATATTGTGCGTGAGAGGAAATTGCGAGGCTGAAGTAGACCAGATGGTGCTTGAATTTCCTGTGCTTGCCGAATATGCAATGCTCTTTTTGGAGGGTAAGCAGATATTCGTAACGCACGGACATAAATATAATACGTCAAATCCGCCGCTTATAGGAAAGGGCGATGTGCTTGTACACGGACATACACATATACAGACGGTGGATACGTCAAATGATTTTGTTTATATAAATCCGGGTTCGGTATCGCTGCCAAAGGAAAATAACGAATGCAGTTATATGATATATGAGGACGGCACATTTTATATAAAGACGCTTAATGATAAGACAGTACAGTTTGAGTATTGCATAAAGGGATAAAAATTAAAGGATATATAGCCGCTTGTAACGGTTATATATCCTTTTGATTTTATATTAACCCTTGTTCTGCTTTGCAACAACGCTTTCGCCGCAGTATATCTGACGAAGCTTGGTTTTTTCTATCTTGCCTGTAGGATTTCTCGGAATATCCGCAAAAATGATCTTGTGAGGACGCTTATATCTGGGCAGTCCGTTACAGAATTCGTTGATCTCCTCTTCAGTACATTTGTGATCGGGTTTAAGCTCAATGATAGCGGCTGCGATTTCTCCCAGACGCTTGTCTGGCAGACCGATAACTGCCGCATCCTTTATTGCGTTGTGACTGCGCAGGAAGTCCTCTATCTGAACGGGGTAGAGATTTTCGCCGCCCGAGATGATAACGTCCTTCTTACGGTCAACAAGGAATATGAAACCGTCCTCGTCCTCCTGTGCCATGTCGCCGGTGTAGAGCCAGCCTTCCTTAAGAACATCGTTGGTAGCCTTGGGATCGTTGTAATAGCAGGTCATGACGCCGGGTCCTTTTACCGCAAGCTCGCCTACATCGCCGCACTTTACTGTGTTTCCGTTTTCGTCAACTATCTTTGTTTCCCAGCCGTAGCCTGCTTTGCCGATAGCGCCGACCTTGTGTATATTTTCAACACCGAGATGTACGCAGCCGGGACCTATTGATTCGCTCAAACCGTAGTTTGTATCGTACTGATGATGCGGGAAGTATTTCTTCCAGCGTGTGATAAGACTTGGCGGTACGGGCTGCGCACCTATGTGCATAAGTCTCCACTGATCGAGCTTGTAGTCGGAAAGCTTTATATCTCCGCACTCAATGGCATCAAGAATATCCTGTGCCCATGGAACAAGCAGCCATACGATGGAACAGCCCTCCGATGAAACAGCCTCAAGAATAGTTTTAGGCTTGACTCCACGCAGAAGAACCGCCTTGCCGCCTACAAGTAAAGAACCGAACCAGTGCATTTTTGCACCCGTGTGATAAAGCGGAGGTATACAAAGGAAAACATCGTCCTTTGTCTGTCCGTGATGGTTTTGCTCAACCTTAGCGGAATGCATCAGGCTCATATGCTTATGTAAAATAGCCTTTGGAAAACCTGTTGTACCGGAGGAGAAGTATATAGCCGCATAATCATCATCGGTGATCTTGATGTCCGGTGATGCGCTCGGGAAGTTTGCGGTAAGACGGTCATAGTCCTCCGCAAATGACGGACAGTTTCCGCCGACATAGAAAAGCAGACGGTGCTTGCTTATATCTTCGGCGATTTCCTCAACACGTCCTATAAACTCCGGACCGAAAACAAGCACATCGCTTTCGGAAAGGTCAAGACAGTATTTTATCTCGTCCGAGGTGTAGCGGAAATTGAGCGGCACCGCAATGGCACCTGTTTTGAGTATACCGAAATAAATAGGCAGCCATTCAAGACAGTTCATCAGCAGGATAGCGACCTTGTCACCTTTTTTGACGCCTCTGCTTATAAGCATATTTGCAAAGCGGTTAGCCTTTTCGTTAAAGACATTCCAGGTTATCTCACGGCGGTAATGGCAGAGCGTATTTGGCTCAATAAGCTCATATTCTTTCCAGGTAACACGTCTGTTTTCCTGAATATCGGGGTTGATCTCCACAAGAGCAATATCATTGCCGTATTTTTGACAGTTTTGTTCAAGTATTTCCGTAATTGGCATAAAAATAACATTCCTTTTTAAATATAATATCCGGCATATTAATATCCGGCATATTAATTTGTCGGATATTTTTTGCGGTATTTTCCCGAATAATGAGAAAAAGCCTACCTACATATTATTACATTTTAAATGGCAAAAGTCAAGGGCATATTGTTAAAACATTTCTCTGCACACTTGTATACTTTGACGATTTAAACCTTTGCAGGTTTGCAGTAAAAAACAAACCGCACGGATATTTTTCCGTACGGTTTGGAAGACCGGTTATTTTATTAATCCACTGTTGTTTACGGCGGAAACAAGTGCGCTTACCGATGCGTTGATGATATCGGTGTTCATGCCCGCACCCCAGAATGTGCCGCCTGCACAGTCAATTCCGACATAAGCGACCGCCTGCGATGTAGAGCCTTTTTCCTTTGCGTGTTCTTCATAGGTCTTGATGGTGAACTGTATGCCGAGAGCGTCCTTTATTGCATTTGATACGGCGTCAAAACGACCGTTGCCGCAGGCTTCTCTGTAAAGTATCTTGCCGTCCTTTACAATGGAAACCATTGCGATGATACCATTGCTCTGCTTGAAGTGTACTTCAGACACGGAGAATTTGTCTGCCCTGTTGAGATAGTTTTCCTCAAATACTCTGTATATTTCATCGGGCTGAAGTTCCTTGTGTGCATGGTCGGATACGCTCTTGATATGGTATCCGAAGACCTCTCGCATCTTAGCAGGCATATTGATACCAAAATGCTGTTCCATAAGATATCCTATGCCGCCTTTTCCCGACTGGCTGTTGATACGGATAACATCTCCCTCATATTCTCTGCCTATGTCCTTGGGGTCTATAGCAAGATATGGAACGTTCCAGTAATCAGGGGCTTTTTCCTCACGCCACTTCATACCCTTTGCAATAGCGTCCTGATGCGAACCGGAAAATGCCGCAAATACCAGAGAGCCGCTGTAAGGCTGACGTTCGTAAACGTGCATATGGGTCATTTTTTCGTATGTTTCGGTTATTTCGGGCAGGTTGGAAAAGTCAAGCTGAGGGTCAACGCCGTGGGCATACATATTCATTGCAAGAGTAATAATGTCTACGTTGCCGGTGCGTTCACCGTTTCCGAAAAGAGTACCCTCAACACGATCCGCACCTGCAAGCATACCAAGCTCTGAGTCTGCAACTGCACAGCCTCTGTCATTATGCGGATGCAGGGATATGATAACATTTTCACGGCTGTTTATGTTCTTGCACATATACTCCACCTGGCAGGCATAAACGTGCGGGGAGCTTTCCTCAACGGTAACGGGAAGATTTATGATGACCTTGTCGTCGGGAGTGGGCTGCCACACATCAAGTACGGCGTTGCATATTTCAAGAGCGTATTCCGGTTCGGTGCCGGTGAAGCTTTCGGGGGAATATTCAAAACGGAAGTTGCCGGGAGTTTTGCTGCGGTATTCCTTACAGAGTTTTGCACCGAAGACTGCAATATCAATGATCTCCTGCTTTGATTTTTTGAATACCTGTTCACGCTGTGCAACGGAGGTTGAGTTATAGAGATGTACGATAGCGTTTTTGCAGCCTTTAAGCGCTTCAAAGGTCTTTGCGATAATATGCTCTCTTGATTGAGTGAGCACCTGTATGGTAACATCATCGGGGATCATGTTCTTTTCGATAAGAGTGCGGCAGAATTCATATTCCGTTTCCGAAGCGGCAGGGAAGCCTATTTCAATTTCCTTAAAGCCTGCTTTTACAATGCAGTTCCAGAAGTTCAGCTTTTCCTCCAGCGACATAGGGATAATAAGCGCCTGATTTCCGTCACGGAGATCGACCGAGCACCATATGGGAGGCTTGTCGATATACTCTTTTTGTACCCAGTCATAGCAGGGTACGGGAGGCATGAAATAACCGCGTGTGTACTTGTTTGAGTTCATCATTTCAAAAATCCTTTCCTTTTTTGCGGGAGGAAGATGAGAGTATAACTTAGGCAAGATGTCACCCGCCTTTAAGGCGGCGGGGTTCCATATTCAGTTTCAGTTGGGGTTCAATTTCCAACTGAAACTTCATCGCAGCTTCGCTGCGACTTGCTACGTTGAATGACGGGGCAAGCCCCTTATTGAAATAAAAAAGCTTTCATCTCGTAAGAGATGAAAGCTTATACTTCCACGGTACCACTCTTGTTCG
>CASFZT010000122.1 GCA_949299215.1 uncultured Ruminococcus sp. | reverse complement strand
GATTCTGCAATTGCATATGCAGCCGCACGTTTCATTTCCTCGTTGATGTCGGTTGCTCGTACAGCAAGCGCACCCTTGAAAATTCCGGGGAATGCAACCACATTGTTTATCTGGTTGGGGAAGTCTGAGCGTCCCGTGCCGACAACGTAAACGCCTGCTTTTTTGGCGATATCGGGCATAATTTCGGGAGTAGGATTTGCCATTGCAAAGATAATGGACCTGTCTGCCATAGATGCGGCCATTTCTTTCGATACAAGGTTAGGCTTTGATACACCGATAAATGCGTCTGCACCTTTCATAGCGTCTGCAAGAGTACCTCTGCGCTTGTTTTTGTTTGTAAGCTTTGCAATTTCATAGTGCGACGGATTTTCGAAATCATCGCCGTCACAGATAATACCCTTTATGTCCACCATGATTATATCGCCGATACCCATTGAAATAAACTGCTTTGCAATAGCACAGCCTGCCGCACCTGCTCCGTTTATGACGAGGGTCATGTCCTCAAATTTTTTGCCTGCTACCTTTGCTGCATTGAGCATGGCGGCGGAAGCAACGATAGCCGTACCGTGCTGGTCATCGTGAAATACGGGTATGTCGCAGCGCTCCTTGAGCTTTTTTTCAATTTCAAAACATCTCGGTGCGGAGATGTCCTCAAGATTGATACCGCCGAAGCTGTATGAGATAAGCTCAACGGTATGTACAAATTCATCAACGTCCTTTGTGTTTACACAGATAGGGAAAGCGTCAACGCCTGCAAATTCTTTGAAAAGTGCACATTTTCCCTCCATAACCGGCATAGATGCACGGGGACCGATGTCACCGAGACCGAGAACTGCGCTTCCGTCGGTGATGACAGCAACAAGATTGTGACGTCTTGTAAGATCGTAAGAAAGATCGGGGTTTTTCTGAATTTCAAGGCAGGGCTGCGCAACACCGGGCGTATATGCGTGAGAGAGCTGATCGCGGTTTTCTACCGTGCAGCGTGAGATAACTTCGATCTTGCCTTTCCATTCATAATGCTTTTCAAGTGAGGACTGCATTATATCCATTTTTTCAAGACTTCCTTTTTTAATATGTATGTGAATTATTTTTTGTTTGCAAGTTTGAAGATACGGTCGAGATTTTCCTTAGTAGTTACGTTGCTGCCTATATGTGTAGGCTTTGCATTGTAAAGACCGTGGAAATCGGAGCCGCCCGTAACGATAAGATCATATTTTTCAGCAATTTTCAGGATATGTGCACGCTGCTCTTCGTTTGCCGTGTAGTGATAAGCCTCAACACCGTCAAGCTTGCCTTTTTGAGCCAGTTCTTCAAGAAGTTCAAAAGAATCATAATATACGGGATGAGCCATGACCGCAACGCCATGCGCCGAGTGGATAAGATCAAGTACAAAATTTACATCGGGATATTCTCTCTCAACGATACATGAACCTGTTTTAAGATTGAAAAGCTCATCGTTGAGCTTGCCATAGAAGTGCGTGGTGTAGCCATAATCAATAAGAGCGTGCATTATATGCTGCTTAAAAATACTTTTTGAGCCGGCAGCGTGTTTAATAACGCTTTCGGCGGTAATGGGATAAAGCTCCATGACATTTTTGACCATGTCGTTTGCGCATTGCTTGCGTATTTCGCAGGCCTTGTTGCAGATACCTTCAAGTCTGTCAGGCTTCTGAGGCGCATAGCAAAGAATATGTACCTTGCGGTTTCTTACCTTATCCCAGGCAGAAAGCTCAACGCCGGGGATAGTCTGGATACCGTAACGGTCGCCTAATACCTTTGCGCGGCTGATGGAGGACATTGTATCGTGATCGGTAATGGAAATAAAGTCCAGTCCCGTGCGCTTTGCTTGTACAATAACGTCCTCTATACCGAGTGAACCGTCCGATAATGTAGTGTGACAGTGGAGGTCGCCAATCATATATTCATCTCCCATAAAAATTATCAGTAATAATTATACCATAAAAGCAGTACGCTTTGCAAGTATTTTTTATAAATTTCGCCGAAAGTAGTTTGTTTGGTATATATAAGAGTAAGTTTGTTAATAAAATCAAGTGATTGTGTGTCTGTAAATTAGCCTTAGTTTAAAAATTTATCTTTAAACCATACGTCCTCAACGGTAAATTCCCTGTTGTTCAGATATTCAAGACAGCCCGAGTCGGAGGAAAATACAAATTTAAGCTTGTATGAGTATAAAGCCTGAGTCTTTATTTTATATTCACGATTTATCTTGTTTATGCCGTATTTTCCGTCTCCGAGAAGAGGACAGCCAATGTGTGCAAGATGTGCCCTTATTTGATGTGTACGTCCCGTTTCAAGCTTTACTTCAAGGAGAGCCAGACGACTGTCTTTGCGCAGGAGCTTGTATGAGGTGATGATGGTTTTGTTTGCCGGAGATTTTTTGTCCGTGACCTTTACGGTGTTGTCACGGGAGTTTTTTTCAAGATAAGCCTTTATAGTGTCATGCGGTTTTGGAGGGATACCTGCCGTTATGCAGAGATAACGCTTTTCAATTTCACGGTCCTTGATTTTCTGATTGAGTATGCGCAGGGATTCTGCATTTTTTGCTGCGATGACGATGCCTCCCGTGTTTCTGTCAAGACGGTTGCACAGCGCAGGCGTAAAGCTGTTTTCTTCATCGGGGCGATATTCGCCTTTTTCATAAAGATAGTGGAGGATACGATTGATAAGAGTATCCGTAGTGTTTTCATCGTCCTCATGTACAACAAGACCGTTTTTCTTGTCGACAAGGAGGATGTTTTCGTCTTCATAAACTATGCTGAGTGAGGATGGCACGGAAAGAAAGTCGTATTTATCAGGTTCGTGAGAGAAAAATTCATCACCGATATAGAACTGCATAACGTCCCCTTCGGAAAGACGTGTGGAAATTTCACAGCGTTTTCCGTTAAGCTTGATACGTTTCATGCGCAGATATTTGTACATGAGATTTTTCGGAAGTCCGGGGAGGGATTTTGCAATGAACTTGTCCGCACGCTGACCGCTGTCATTTTTGTTTATTGTAAGCTCTTTCATATGATGCCTCCTGGTAGCTGTAAAAAACAAATACACATGTATTATACCATAAAAAAATTTATAAAGCATCATAATATTTTGAATTTATGTAATCCGCCGTCACAAAAGGACAGCGGATAAAGGTATATTTTATCTGAAATTATGAGTATTGTTTTTCTGCTGGGAGCTGTTGTTGTCCTTTTTGTTGCTGTAATTGCTGTTGTTTTTCTTATTGTCGGCTTTGTTATCCGCCTTGTTGTCTGCACGGTTGCTCATGTTCTGGTTGTCTTTTTTCTGGTTGAGATCTGACATTTGAAAACACTCCTTTAAATTTATACACATTACTGTTGAAATTCGGACAGCTTTGGTGTATAATTAAATAGTAAAGTTGTATAAGATACCTTTTTTCCTTATACATATAAATTATTTGCAAAGGATTGATTTTTATGCGGCGCTGCGGAATTTTAATGCACATTTCTTCACTTCCCGGAAAATACGGCATAGGTACGCTCGGAAAAGCGGCTTATGAGTTTGTGGATTTTTTGAAAAAAAGTGGGCAGACATACTGGCAGATATTGCCTTTAGGTCCTACCGGCTACGGGGATTCACCCTATCAGTGTTATTCGGCATATGCCGGAAATCCTCTGCTTGTGGATATTGATATGCTTTTGGACGAAGACCTTATAAATGTCGAGGATCATGACCTTAATGTGTTAAGACAGAAGCATGATTTTGTGGATTATGCTCAGCTTTACAGCTTTAAAAATGTTGTGTTTCATAAGGCGGCGGCGAGATTTTTTAATATAGCAGATGAAAAAGCAATCTCCGATTTTAAAGCGTTCTGTGCCGAAAATAACTATTGGCTTGAGGACTATTGCTTGTTTATGTCGCTGAAATATCTTTTCAAGCAGACAATGTGGACGGAGTGGGATGACGATATACGGCTTCGTGAAACGGACGCTGTGGAAAAGTACAGGAGCGAGCTTGCGGATGAAATAAATGTCTGGGCATTTATTCAGTATAAGTTTTTCAAACAGTATTATGCATTGAAGAAATATGCAAATGATAACGGAATAAAGATATACGGAGATATGCCGATATATGTTTCCATGGACAGCTCTGATGTGTGGGCAGTACCTAATATGTTTATGCTTGACGAGAATCGCTGTCCGATAAAGGTAGCAGGTTGTCCGCCCGATGCATTTGCACCTACGGGTCAGCTCTGGGGCAATCCGCTTTATGACTGGGATAAGATGGAGCAGGATAATTTTGCATGGTGGGTAAACAGAGTAGAATATTCCGCACGTCTTTTCGATTTGATACGCATAGACCATTTCAGAGGCTTTGAAAGCTTTTATGCAATTCCTGCCGAGGATGAAACGGCAGAGTACGGCGAGTGGGTAAAGGGACCGGGAATAAAGCTTTTCAATGTCATAAAAAAAGAGCTTGGCGAGGTAGACTTTGTGGCTGAAAACCTTGGCTTTTTGACTGACGATGTAAAAAATATGCTTAATGAAAGCGGATACCCCGGTATGAACGTACTGGAGTTTGCGTTCAGCAATTTTTCTGACAGTGATTATCTGCCGCATAATTATATCCCGAACAGTGTTACATATATAGGAACGCATGATAATGATACAGCAATGGGCTGGTATAATTCTCTTAATAAAAAAGACAGGAAGTTTGCAAAGCAGTATATGTCGCTGAAGAAAAAAGAGGGAATATGCGCAGGCATAATAAGAACAGCGTTTGCAAGCGTGTCCGATACGGTCATTATACAGATGCAGGATTATCTTGAGCTTGGTTCGGAGGCAAGAATGAATATCCCGTCAACGATAGGCGGCGGAAACTGGAGATGGAGAATGCCGGAGGGTGTACTTACGAATCATCTTGCAAAGCGTATCAGAAAGTATGCAAGTCTTTATTTCCGTTTGCCGGAAAAGAAAAAGGTGAAGCTTAAAAAAATTACTGCCGATGTGAAGCAGACAAAGGCTGATACAAAGACGATAAATATCAGAGTAGTTTCAAAATGATATTTTAAAACGCCCCTCTTATGATTTTACCGTGAGAGGGGCGTTTGGTATTGTTGGTATTATGCCTATTCGGCAGCTTCCGTGACCGGCTTTTCAAGTCCAAGCTGTGCGTAGATATCGTCAACCTGAGCTTCAAGTGCTTCTATGCGCTCAATGTAAGCCTGTTCCTTTTCGGCTTCGGCAGCCTTTATTTTATTTGTTGCAGCAAGATTTATGGAGAAGATAGCCGTTGTAGCTATTGCAAATATAGTGAGAAGAATGGTGAGCGGATTGAAATAGGACTGTTTTTCCGCCGTTTTGTTTTCATTATCTACAATAAGCTGATAGATGGCAGTTTGCTTGAGAGCCTTACGGAGCAGGAAATACAAAGGTACGGAAATAACTACCGCAAGCACACCGTTTATCGTGGAGGTAAGTGCGTTTGTTGCAACAGCTGCCCATGCAGCTTCCGATGTTCCGCCGAGAATGATTATGGTGAGATAGCTTTTGAGAAGATAAAGTACGATGTATACGACCTGACCTGCAATTGCAGAAAGCGTTACATATACGGTGTTTGCAGATGCACTTGTTTCGGGTTTTATCCTTTTGCGGAGCAAGCCTGCGGTGAAACCCATTGCAAATTTTGAAAAGAATGTG
>CASFZT010000121.1 GCA_949299215.1 uncultured Ruminococcus sp. | reverse complement strand
AGAAGAAATTTTCAGTCGCTTTTGGGTATTTATCAGATAGTGGTAAAAAAAGAGACGGATTATAATGACAGGATAGACGCTCTTAATAAAGAGATAGCAGCCCTTGAAAAAAAGCGCTCGGAACCGATAGATGAAATTACGGTATCCGATTCGGGATATTTTGTAAGCTATGTCGATGGGTATGAAAGTATTTTGTCAACGGATTCCGTTGAGGAAATTACGGCTCAGCAAATAAAAGAAATAGTGGAGAATGACGGTTATAATTCGGGCAGAGTTTCCAAAAGTGCCGTGGGCAAGCTTATCAGCGGATATAAATGGAATATAGTCGGACTTGCTGATATAGATGATGCAGTCTTTAACCTCGGAGATGAGGTCAAGGTAAAGCTTGCTTCAACACCTGATACCGTGACTGCAAAGATCGAAAATATTATAAAGACAGATGAACCGACGGAAAGCATAGTGGTTTTAAGCTGCGAGAAGCTTAATTATAATCTGGTGCAGTACAGAACGGAACGAATGGAGATAATACTTAATGACTTTACCGGAATAAAGGTTCCGAGAAGTGCAATACGTTTTAATAAGCAGAATGAGATAGGAGTATATATACTTCAGGGACAGAGAGTTTCGTTTAAAAAGCTTGATGTTATTTTTGAATGTGATGAATATATGCTGTCAAAGGAAACTGCCGACAGTGATTATGTAAGTCTTTATGATGATGTTATCATAAAGGGGGAAATTTCTCCGGAGATACTTAATAAGACCGAGGAAACGACAGCAGAAACCGAATATACGGATGTTCCGGAAACAACAGCAGGTACGTCTGAAGAAAGTCAGTCAAAGGAAACGGAAGGAACAAGCGGAGATGATGATAATGAATAACGCCGTTTTGGAAAATTTGAAGCGGATACGTTATGAAATTGCCGAGGCAAAAGCAAAATATCGTAAGGATACTGATGAAGTGGAGCTTATGGCTGTTACGAAAACCGTGCCGTATGATATTGTGAATGAGGTAATAGACGAAGGCGTAACGCTTCTTGGCGAAAATCGTGTGCAGGAATACCTTGATAAAAGGGAGTTCTATAATAAAAGCGCAGAGATTCATTTTATAGGACATCTTCAGACAAACAAGGTAAAATATATAATAAGCAGCGTGAAATGCATACATTCCGTAAGCAGTATAAGACTTGCGGAGGAGATAGACAGACTTGCAGGGAAAAACGGAATAGTGATGAAAGTTCTTGCAGAGGTCAATATCGGCAGAGAGGAGTCCAAAAGCGGAGCGGCTCCGGAAGAATTGGAGGAATTGATTTACGGTATGTCTGAGCTGAAGAATATAAAGCTTAGCGGTCTGATGACAATACCGCCTGTCGGAAATTCCGAAAAATATTTCGATGAAATGTACAGGCTGTTCAGGGATATTGGCAGTAAAAAAATTGAAAATGTATCTATGGATATTTTATCAATGGGAATGTCCGCAGATTACGTTGAGGCTGTAAAGCATGGTTCAAATATAGTAAGAATAGGTTCCGCATTGTTCGGTGCCAGAAAATAAAAGAGAGGATGTTAAAAATGGGATTTTTTGATGATTTGAAGAACGCATTTATCAATTCAAATGACTCAGATGATGATGACAACGAAAACTATATGGCAGAACAGCCAAGTCATGACAGTGATGATGATGGAAAGAGAAATCGTGTGGTAAATATAAACACAACTGCACAGCTTCAGGTAATTCTTGTAAAGCCTGAGGTGTTTGCAGATACAAAGGAGATCGCAAATCACCTTATTTCCAAAAAAACAGTCGTTCTTAATCTTGAGTCAACAACTCCCGATATCACAAGAAGGATAATTGACTTTTTAGGCGGCGTTGCATATGCGAACGGCGGAAATATCAAGCCTATTGCAAACAATACATTTATTATCACACCGTATAATGTAGGATTTGTGGGCGAGGATCTTATGGGAGAGCTGGAAAATAACGGCGTGTGCTTCTGATGAGATTACTTGGCACATATTATGATAAGCTGCCGCAGGAGGACAGGTTGTTTGTAAATCATATTGCGGATATGGTGGAACTGTGTGAGAAAAAATATATAGTGCGTTTTTCGTCATTTCTGGATATTAGGCAGGCAGAGCTTGCAAAGTCAGTGCTTAATCGTATGGAGCATGACAATTATATGTTTTACGGAGGGTATGAAAACGCTTTAAGAACAGTTCTTGGAGTGTTTCCGACGTATAGCGAATGTGATGCGGAAGAGTTTCCGATAAAAGCGCTGGCTTTCAGATACAGGGAAAGTGATAAGCTTTCTCACAGGGACTTTTTAGGCTCATTCATGGGATGTCGGATAGGGCGAAATATGATAGGCGATATTATAGTGAATGACGGGTATACCGTTGCATTTGTCTATGATACGGTATGCGGCACGATTTGTTCCGATGTGAGAAAGATAGGTTCTGTGGGAGTTAAGATTTCTTTGGAGGATAGTCCCGAAATCAATGTGAATGAAAAGTTTGAGGAAATATCGGGTACGGTTTCTTCAATGAGAGCAGATTGTGTTGTGAGTACGGCAGTAAGACTTAGCCGTGAAAAATCTGCACAGCTTATAAGAGCTGGTAATTTGACCGTGAATTGTGAAGTCATGATATCCGTAAGCAGTGAGCTGAAAGAAAAAGATATTTTTTCGGTGAGAGGTTTCGGAAAGTTTGTAATTGACGAAATAAGCGGTAAAACCAAAAAGGACAGACTTCATATTAAAATAAAAAAATACATTTAGAGGTGAGAGAAATGATAAGCGCAAAGGATATAAATAATAAAAAATTTGAACAGGCAAGACCCGGATATAAGCCGGAAGAAGTAGACGAATTTCTCAGAGAGCTTGCACTGCAGATAACACAGATGCAAAAGGATAAGGATGAGATCGAAAAGAAAATAGAAGTTCTTGTTGAGCGTGTAAGAGAGTATAAGAGTGATGAAGATGCTCTTAAGGACGCTCTTATAGGTGCACAGAAGCAGAGCAAGGCGGTTGTTGCCGAGGCTCAGGAAAAAGCAAATGCAATAATTGCAGAAGCCGAGGAAAAGGCTAAGAAGGTGGTTGCGGAAGCAAGCTTAAAGGCTGATGAAATTATCGGCAATACAAGAGTGCAGTATGAAAAAGAAAAGCACTGCCTTGCAAAAATGCAGAATGAGGTTTCCGAGTTTAAGGCAAATCTCCTTGCAATGTATAAAGCACATCTCGGACAGATCACAGCTATCCCCGATTTTGATGATGAAGATGAAGAAGAGGAGGAAGTGCCCGTACAAGCTTCACCGACAGTATCTTCAGTACCGGCACAGGCGGCGTCGGAAACACATACGGCACCCGTACAGGAAATGCCCGAGCTTAAAACGGAAGCTTCATCGGTATCAGCATCACCGACATTAAATGCAATAGATGAAACAAAACCTGCAGAGGAAAATGCATTTTCTGACAAAATGTCACAGGCATTTATTTTTGGTGAAACTAAAAGTTCACCCAGTGCAATGGAATCAAAATTCGGCAATTTAAAATTCGGTCAGAATAAATAACGCTGGGTTTAAATATAAATAAGGGAGTTTTTTCAAATGGCGCAGGATTATAATGCTACAATTAACCTTCCAAAGACAGAATTTTCCATGAGAGGAAATCTGACGCAGAAGGAACCCGCTATGCTCGAGGAATGGGCAAAGGACAGAACATATTATAAATTGATCGAAAAGAATAAGGATAAGCCTTTGTATGTTTTACATGACGGTCCTCCGTATGCAAACGGAAATATCCATATGGGTACGGCTCTTAATAAGGTGCTTAAGGATATTATTGTAAGATATAAGAATATGAGCGGATTTTGTTCACCGTATATTCCCGGTTGGGATACACACGGTCTGCCTATCGAGTTGAAAGCAATGAAGGAGATCGGCGTTGAAAACGGCGCTATACCTCCGGTAGAGCTTCGTAAACATTGTCATGATTATGCTCTGAATCAGATCGAAAATCAGAAGAAACAGTTTATGCGACTTGGCGTCTGGGGAGATTTTGACGACCCGTATCTTACATTGAAGCCGGATTTTGAAGCAAGACAGGTTGAAGTTTTCGGTGAGATGTATAAGAAGGGATACATTTATAAAGGCTTGAAACCTGTATATTGGTGTCCCGATTGTCAGACGGCTCTTGCAGAAGCGGAAATTGAGTATGAGAATGATCCGTGTCATTCTATTTACGTTAAGTTTAAGGTTACGGATGATAAGGGCAAGTTTACGGCTTTGGGACTTGACCTTAATAAGACGTATTTTGTTATCTGGACAACAACTACATGGACGCTGCCCGGTAACCTTGCAATTTGCGTAGGTCCCGATTATGAGTATACAGTAGTCTGTGCAAACGGCGAAAATTATGTAATGGCATCAGAGCTTGTAAAGCCTACAATGGAAGCTGCCGGTATTTCGGAATATACAACGGTAGGCGCTATATACGGCAGAGAGCTTGAGTATATTATGACAGCGCATCCGTTTATGGACAGAGGCTCGCTTGTTATTGTCGGAGATCATGTAACGCTTGAAAGCGGTACAGGATGCGTTCATACAGCTCCCGGATTTGGTGTTGACGACTTTGAGGTATGTAAGAAATATCCGGAAGTGGGAATTGTAGTACCTGTTGATTCCAAAGGTGTTCTTACCGAAGAAGCAGGCAAGTATGCAGGTCTTAAAACAGATGACGCAAATAAGGTTATTGCAAAGGATCTTGAAGCAAGCGGTTCGCTTTTTGCACTTGAAAAGATCGTGCATCAGTATCCGCATTGCTGGAGATGTAAAAATCCTGTGCTGTTCAGAGCAACAGAGCAGTGGTTCTGTTCTGTAAAGGGTTTTAAAGATGATGCTGTTAAGGCTATCAGTGAGGTTAAATGGATTCCGGAATGGGGTGAAGAAAGAATCAAGGGAATGGTCGTTGACAGAAGCGACTGGTGTATTTCACGTCAGAGAATATGGGGCGTGCCTATTCCCGTTGTGTATTGTAAGGATTGCGGAAAGCCGATTGTTACAGACGAAACAATAAAGGCTATTTCCGATATGTTCAGAAAAGAAGGCTCCGATTCATGGTATATTAGAGAGCCGAAGGAATTTTTGCCTGAGGGAACAAAGTGCAAGTGTGGCTGTACGGAGTTTGTCAAGGAAAAGGATATCTTTGATGTATGGTTTGACAGCGGCGTAACACACAGAGCGGTTATGGAGGAAAGAGGCTATGATACACCTGTTGATCTGTATCTTGAAGGTGCGGATCAGTACAGAGGCTGGTTCCAGTCATCACTTCTTACATCTGTCGCAACAAAGGGCAGAGCTCCTTATAAGGCTGTTTGTACTCATGGCTGGGTAGTTGACGGCGAGGGCAAAACAATGCATAAATCGCTCGGAAACGGTGTAGACCCAAGTGAGATATACGACCAGTACGGTGCAGATATATTAAGACTCTGGGTAGCTTCTTCCGATTATCATGCGGATATCAGAATTTCCAAGGAAATTTTGAAGCAGCTTTCCGATACGTATAAAAAGATAAGAAATACTGCAAGATTTATACTCGGTAACCTTGAGGATAAGAACGGCTTTGACGTTGAAAAGGATATCGTTGATGTTAAGGATATGCATGAGATCGATAAGTGGGCTTTGATAAGACTTAATGCTCTTATTGAAAAGTGCAAGGCTGCATATGATTGTAGTGCATAGCATACACAATTTCTGCGTAACCGATATGTCTAACTTCTATCTTGATATAGTTAAGGACAGACTTTATTGTACAGGCAAGAAGTCTTTGGACAGACGTGCGGCTCAGACAGCAATGTATTATATCCTCAGTGCAGTTTCAAGACTTATTGCACCGGTATTGTGCTTTACCGCAGAAGAGATATGGAAGTATATGCCGCATTCTGCCGATGAGAATACAATAAGCATTATGATGAATGATATGCCCGGAACAATTGCAGTTGATGTTGATGAAGCATTTACCGAGAAGTGGGCAGTGATCTATCAGCTGCGTTCCGATGTAACAAAGGCGCTGGAGTTTAAGCGTGCAGAAAAGTTTATAGGTGCATCGCTTGAAGCTAAGGTAGTTATCCATGTAAACGGCAATGACGAGCTTGCAAAGCAGATAGAAAGCTATGCAGATATTCTCGGCAAGGTATTCATTGTATCTGCAATAGAGGTCAAGACCGAAGACAAGGGAGATTTTGGCAGTGATTATTACGGCGACAACCTTTCATACAGCATTGAAAAAGCAGCAGGCAATAAGTGTGAGAGATGTTGGATGTATTCCGAAACTGTGGGAACAAACAGTGAGCATCCTACATTGTGCGCACGTTGTGCAGAAGAAGTAAAGTAAAAATATATAAGGTTGGTATGAACCGTCATGCTTTGGCGGTTCATACCGAATTTTAGAATATGATAATAGTAATTTCGGTTATAATGGCAGTTGCATTTGTGATTGCCGATCAGCTTATTAAATATTGGGCAACTGAAAATCTTATGCCGGTAGGTACGATGGATTTTATCAGGATCGGGGATAAGGATATTATAGCACTGACATATGTTGAAAATGACGGAGCGGCTTTCAGCAGCTTCAGCGGTGCAAAATATTTTCTTATTGTGATAACTACGGTCATGATAGTCGGACTTATAATTTATATGATAAAGGACAAGAATAAACATCCGTTTATGATGTTGAGTACCTCTGCTGTTATTGCGGGAGGTATAGGAAATTTGATAGACAGAATACGTTTGGGCTATGTTATCGATTATATAGAAGTAAAGCTTTTTGATTTTGCAATATTTAATTTTGCAGATATTTGTGTTGTAGTGGGTGCAATTTGTCTGATCGTATATGTATGCTTTATTGAGAAAAAGGCGGAAGAATCGGATGAATGAGCTGATTTATATAGTTGATGACTTGTCCGAGAACGAACAGATGAGGGCGGATAAGTGGATATCACTTAAAAATGAGGATATTACCCGTTCAATGCTGCAAAAGCTTATAGAAAGCGGAAATGTGACCGTAAATAGAAAGGTTATCTCTAAAAGCTTTTTTAAGCTGAAAAATAACGATGAAGTCGTAATTTTGATACCGGAGCCAGAGGGACTTGATGTAAAGTCAGAGAACTTGCCGATTGAGATCGTATATGAAGATGACGATCTGCTGGTTGTTAATAAGCCAAAGGGTATGGTTGTGCATCCGGCTGCGGGAAATTATGACGGTACACTTGTAAATGCATTGCTTTATCATTGCAAAGGAAGACTTTCTTCGATAAACGGAGTTATAAGACCCGGGATAGTGCATAGGATAGATAAGAATACGAGTGGTTTGCTGATAGTCGCCAAGACAGATAAGGCACATTTGGGACTTGCAGAGCAGATAAAAGCACATACATTTACACGCGAATATTATGCGGTAATATGCGGCAGACTTAAGGAAAGCCATGGGATGGTAGAAGCGCCGATAGGCAGACATCCCATTGACCGCAAGAAAATGTGCGTGACCGATAAGAATTCCAAGCCTGCTAAAACAGAGTATACAGTGCTTGAAGAATATAACGGATATTCGCTTGTGAAGTTAAAACTTTTTACGGGCAGAACGCATCAGATAAGAGTGCATATGTCGTATATCGGACATCCCGTGTTTGGCGATGATGTTTATGGTAAACCGTCAAAGCTTTGCGAGGGACAGTGTTTGCACGCAAAGAAGATAGGATTTGTCCATCCGATAGACGGAAAGTATTATGAGATTGACAGCGAATTGCCCGATTATTTTAAGACGGTCGTTAATAAATTGAAAAAAATGTAACGTGGTGGTTTATGAAGGATTTAAGCAGAACGCTTTTTATAACGGATATGGACGGAACATTGCTTATGCCGGATAAGACGATAAATCCGACTGATATGGCGGCAATTGAAAGATTTCGCTCAATGGGTGGACATTTTTCCGTTGCGACAGGTAGATCGCTTCAGTCTGCACGTCAGTATTTTGAGGCTTTGAAGCTTGACGAACCGATAATCGTGTGTAACGGTGGAGGAATTTACGACTGCGGCAAGGGAGAGTATGTTTGGCAGCAGTTTGTCGATAGGTCGGCATATGATGTGATAAAAAAGGTGTATGATAAATTTCCCGATGTTGGCATGGAGGTAAATTTTAGCGATAGGATAGTTGCCTTGCGGCTTACGGAAGAGGAAAAATATCATATAAAAATTTCTTATGGTACAGATTTTGAAATGGGCAGCATTGATGATCTGGAATTGGACGGCTGGTGTAAGATACTTTTTGCAGCGAACGAACAGCGAATTCCCGAGCTTGCCGAATTTATCCGTGATATTGGAAATGGCAGCGTTGATTATGTCCGTTCAAGCAGAATATTTTATGAAATGTTGCCTAAGAATTGCGTAAAGGGAAAAACTTTAACAGTACTTAAAGATATCTGTCTTGATGAAAATTGGACGGTAGTGTCATGCGGCGATTATGATAATGATCTTGAGATGATAAAAGTCGCCGATTATGGCTTTGCTCCGTCAAATGCGCTGGATTGCGTGAAAGAAGCGGCGTATTATGTTACGAAAGCCGACTGCGGAAGCGGAGCAGTGGCGGAAGCTATTAATTATCTGATAGATATTCTGTGATTGATACAGAATGTTATAAACCGGGGGTTGTCCCTATAAAAACGGAGGTAAAAAAATGGATGCTTCAATAAAAAAACAGCTTGAAAAAACTGCATGCAAAATAAGAATGGGAGTTATTGAGGGAGTTTATAATGCAAAATCCGGTCATCCGGGCGGTTCTCTTTCGATATGTGACGTGCTGACATATCTATATTTTGCAAAGCTTAATGTAGACCCAAAGAACCCTAAGATGCCCGAGCGTGACAGAGTAGTTCTTTCCAAGGGACATTGTGCGCCCGCACTTTATTCTGCTCTTGCAGAAAGAGGCTTTTTTGATGCAAATGAGCTTAAGTCGCTCCGTCATATTGGCGCAATGCTTCAGGGACACCCTGATATGAAGGGTACTCCCGGAGTTGATATGAGCACAGGCTCTCTCGGACAAGGCATTTCCGCAGCTTGCGGTATGGCACTCGGCGGAAAGTTTTCGTCTGCTCCGTATAAAGTATATGCGATTTTGGGAGACGGCGAAATTGAGGAAGGTCAGGTTTGGGAAGCTGCAATGTTTGCCGCTCATAATAAGCTGGATAATCTTGTTGCAATAGTTGACAATAATGGACTTCAGATTGACGGTAAAATTACAGATGTTTGTTCACCTATGCCTATTACCGATAAGTTTGAAGCTTTCGGCTGGCACATTATTACAATGAATGCACATGATTTTGATGATATAGAACGTGCTTTTGACGAGGCTGAAAAGATAAACGGCAAGCCTATTATGATAGTACAGACAAGTACAAAGGGCAAGGGCGTTTCATTTATGGAAAATCAGGTAAGCTGGCACGGTTCTGCTCCGAATGCTGAACAGTATGCACAGGCTATGGACGAATTAAAGAAAACATTGGAAAGCTTGGAGGGTTAAGAAAATGGCTGATGTGATCAAAAAGGCTACAAGAGAAAGCTATGGAGAGGCTCTTGCAGAGCTTTCCTCAAAATATGAAGACCTTATCGTACTTGATGCAGACCTTGCCGCTGCAACAAAGACGGGTATTTTTAAAAAGGCGTGTCCGGAGAGATTTGTTGACTGCGGAATTGCAGAAGCAAATATGATGGGCGTTGCGGCAGGACTTTCTACAACGGGCAAAAAGGTTTTTGCAAGCTCGTTTGCGATGTTTGCGGCAGGCAGAGCATATGAAATTATCCGTAATTCAATAGGATATCCTCACCTTAACGTAAATATCGGAGCAACTCATGCAGGTATTTCGGTAGGCGAGGACGGCGCAACTCATCAGTGCAATGAGGATATTGCTCTTATGAGAACAATTCCGGGTATGACTATTATAAATCCTGCAGATGATGTTGAAGCAAAGGCTGCAGTTGAAGCTGCAATTAATATCAACGGTCCGGTATATCTCAGATTCGGCAGACTTGCAGTTCCGGTGTTCAACGATAAGGAAACATATAAATTTGAAGTTGGCAAGGGCGTGCTGCTTAAAGACGGTACGGACGTTACAATTATTTCAACAGGTCTTATGGTAAACGAAGCAAGAATTGCTGCGGAAACACTTGCTGCGGAGGGAATTTCTGCAAGAGTTATCAATATGCATACTATTAAACCTCTTGATAAGGATATTATTTGTAAGGCTGCAAAGGAAACGGGTGTTATCGTTACCGCAGAAGAGCACAGCGTGATAGGCGGACTTGGTTCTGCTGTTGCAGAAGTTATAACGGAGTGTTAACGGAGTGTTGCACCGTGCCTGTAATAAAAATCGGCTTAAATGATTTTTACGGTCAGTCCGGTCCTGCTGTTGATCTGATTAAGGAATTTGGTCTTTCTGCTGAAAATATCGTAGAAAAGTCTAATTATGCAATTACTTTGAAAAAGTAAGATCAATTTCAATAAGGGGCTTGCCCCGTCATTCAACGTGGCAAGTCGCAGCGAAGCTGCGATAAAGTTTCAGTTGGGGATTGAACCCCAACTGAAACTGAATATGGAACCCGCCGCCTTAGAGGCGGATTCCATATTGCCTAAGTTATATGAAATAAACGGATGACGGATGAGTTGTCCGTTTATTTTTATCTATGTAATAGGAGAAGCGTTATGGATAAAAAAGTAAGGGAATATGCCGAAAGATTAAGAGCAGAGATTGAACAGCATAATTATAATTATTATGTGCTGGATAATCCGACTATTGAAGACTATGAATATGATATGAAAATGCAGGAACTTAAAAAGCTGGAGGAGGAGTATCCGGAATTGGCGGATGAAAATTCTCCGACGCAGCGTGTGGGCGGTGAAGCACTTAATCAATTTGAAAAGATAGAGCATAAGGTGCAGATGGGCAGCCTGCAGGACGTCTTTTCATATGAACAGGTAAAAGCCTTTACAGATAGATGCGTGATGGATATAGTTTCTCCGGAATTTGTAGTAGAGCCGAAGATAGACGGACTTTCCGTGTCGCTTGAATATGTGAATGGTATTTTTACAAGAGGTTCGACGAGAGGTGACGGATTTGTCGGCGAGGACGTTACGGCAAATTTGAAAACGATAAAATCCATACCGCTCAAGCTGAAGGAGGCACTTCCGTTTATAGAGGTCAGAGGCGAGGTATTTATGTCAAGAAAGACCTTTGAAAAGCTTGTCGAGGAGCAGGAGCTTAACGGTGAGCAGACCTTTAAAAATCCGAGAAATGCCGCAGCAGGTTCACTCAGACAGAAAAATCCGAAAATAGCTGCCTCAAGAAAGCTTGACATATTTATTTTTAATGTACAGCAAATAGAGGGAAAAACTTTGTCTTCACATAAGGAATCGCTTGATTATATGAAATCACTTGGTTTTAAGGTTATTCCAGATTATAAATTGGTTGGCGGTTATGATGAAATAGTTGAACGTATAGAGCATATAGGCAGCATACGCGAGAAATATCCATTTGATATAGACGGTGTGGTTGTAAAGATTGATGATTTTTCACAGCGTGAGAGCATGGGTGCGACCGCCAAGACTCCGAAATGGGCAGTTGCATATAAATTCCCTCCTGAGGAGAAGCAGACCAAGCTTTTGGATATAGAAGTCAATGTTGGCAGAACGGGCGTGATAACGCCGGTTGCGGTTTTTGAGCCTGTTATTCTTGCAGGAACGAGCGTAAGCCGTGCAACCTTGCATAATCAGGAATTTATTTTCGAAAAGGATATCCGTATCGGTGACGAAATTATTGTAAGAAAAGCAGGAGAGATCATTCCGGAGGTACTTTCTTCCGTTTCGCATGAAGAAGGCTCCATGCCGTATAAGCTTCCGGAAAAATGCCCGGTCTGCGGAGCGGTAACGGTGAGATATGCAGATGAAGCTGCAACAAGATGTACAAATGTGGAGTGCCCTGCTCAGCTTAAAAGAAACATTATCCATTTTGCAAGCAAAGGCGCAATGAATATAGATGGCTTGGGAGAAGCAAATGTAGTAGCACTGGTGGATAATAAGCTGATAAGCACAGTGGCAGACCTGTATAGTCTTACAGCTTTGCAGATAGAAACGCTTGACCGTTTTGCCAAGAAGTCCGCAGAGAAGCTTGTGGCGGCAATTGAAGCATCGAAGAATAATTCTCTTGATAGGGTAATATTCGGAATTGGCATAAGAAATATAGGTCAGGCGGCAGCCAAGCTGCTTTGTGAGAAGTTTGGCAGTATTGATGCCATAATGAACGCTTCTGCGGAGGAGATAGCGGAAATAGACGGCTTTGGGGAAGTAATGTCCGAAAATGTGGCAAATGCCTTTGCGGACAGCCATTTTATTGAGCTGATAAATTCATTGAGGCAAAAGGGCGTTAAAATGGAATATGTTTCCGAAAAGACGGGGGATAACCGTTTTGAGGGAAAAACCTTTGTTCTTACGGGAACGTTGCCGACAATGAAACGTGACGAAGCTAAGGCAATTATAGAAAGTTTTGGAGGAAAAGCCTCTGGTTCCGTGTCGAAAAAGACGACATATGTGCTTGCCGGAGAGGACGCAGGAAGTAAGCTTACAAAAGCACAGGAACTTGGAATCCCGATAATCGATGAAGTGGAGTTCAAAAAAATGTGCGAATAGATATAATGACGGGGCAAGCCCCTTATTGAAAAAAGAGGCTGAATAACGAACCGTGTAAATGCCAATAATAACCACAAATAAAAGTGGAGGTAAACTATTATGGCAAACAGAAATCACGGTTTAAGTGAAA
>CASFZT010000120.1 GCA_949299215.1 uncultured Ruminococcus sp. | reverse complement strand
GGGTTGAATCTCGGAGACATGACCCATTCCGAATATTGGTTTCGCAACAATGCCGACATGGACGCCTATGTCCGACTTTCGGAGGCGATACCGTTCCAGATGTACCATACTATAGGCAATCATGATCATTGTCACAAATATGAGGACGATTACCGTGCCGAAGCCGAGTACCGCCGGCATTTCGGGCCGACATACTACTCTTTCAATCTCGGGAATGTACATTATGTAGTACTTGACGATATGCTTTACCATGGCGGTAACCGGTACGACCGTATAGTGACTTCGGAACAGATCGAATGGCTGAAAAAGGATATGGATATTGACGTATATACCCTCACATCTGTCAATCCGGCAAAGATACTTTCGTACAAACTTGTCATATTCATGAGCGGTGTATACAACGATAAGATACAAATAATGGACTACCTCAAAAAGAACAGCAGTATGCTCAATTTATCACGTATCATGATAGCTGCCGTCACATGGTATCCAAATGAATCCGAAATTGCAAAACAGCTTCTTATTGAAGAAAATTATCCCGATAACTTTAAAAATGCAGTTCCGCTTGTAATTCTCAACAGCGGTATTGACAAGAAAAAGATCACGGTAGTTGAAAAGGGTCAGCTTATGGCGGCACAGATCAAGATCGACCGACGTCAGGATCGTACCTCGGAAGATATCAACGCTCTTGCCATCATCAAGGGATACTCCGACCAAACTTCAAAGGATAATCTTGAATGTCTGAAAACAGCGATCGACCGCTTTCTCAATCCGCCCAAGCCAAAACCTAAGCCCGAGCCTAAGCCCGAACCCAAGCTTGAGCCGCAGCCGAAACCTGTTCCTCCCGCATCGGCAGAGAAAAAATCCGCACCTGCACCGCAACTCAGTGCGGAAGAAAATATGCTTGATATCAAGACGGACAAAAATGTTTCTCTCGAACCCGAATCCATTTCCGAAAGCACTGCCGAAACAAATTTTGAATCGGTCGGCATTTCTTCAAAGGAAATCGAAGATAAGCTTTCAACACCCGTTGAAGCTCCGGTTACAGAGGAAAAGTTTGAAGAGCTTAGCACAAGCGGTCTGAAAACATTAAGCGGCGATCCATCTCCCGAAGAAAAAGAGGACTTGGAGGCGCTCAACTCACTTGAATCTGCATTCAAAAATCTCGGCAAAAAAGCTATACCGAATGAAAATAAACCCGCCGAAGCTGCACCGTCAGGCAATGGTGTTGTAGTTACATCACTTGATGATGCGCTTGCGGCATTAAGCGGCGGAAACATTTTTGCCAACACATCACCCAAGTCTGCAAGACCACAGCCGGAGCCTGTAAAATTTGAAGAAATCAAGACATCTGCTCCCGAGCCGGTAAAGACAGAAGAGGCAGAGTTTGTTTCTTCCAAATCTATTAAGGCTGAGGAAACTAAACCTGAGATACAGGAAATCGTAACGCCTGAACCTGTAAAGGCAGAAGAACTTACACCCGAAATTCCCGTAAAGGAAGAAAAATCGGCTATACCTGAACCTGTTAAGGAAGAAGTTTCTACACCTGCTCCTGCTCCTGCTCCTGAGCCTGCACCTAAGCCTCGCAAGAGCAACAGTTATCTTGAAATTTTCTCACGCAGAAACAAGCCCGAGCCTGCTCCCGCAGCACAGTCCGATCCTTCTGTACCAAAATTTGAGACAGCTCCCGTTCAGCCTATCGTTGTTGAACAGCCTGCACCGGTACAGCCTGTTGAGGAAGAGCCAAAGGTTGAGCTTACACCTGTTGAAAATGTCACAGAGGAAAACAAAGTTGATCTTACGCCTGTTGAAAATATTGCAGAGGAAACCAAGGTTGAGCTTACATCGGCAGAAAATGTTGTTGAACTTACGCCCATACACTCCGAGCCTAAGCTTGTCAAGCCTACACCTATTCGTTCCGAGCACAAAAAAGCTGCGGAAGCAGTTGATATAGGCTACGACTCGATTTTTGATTCCATATCCGCCGCACCAAGCACACAATCGGTGCCTGCCGTTTCGCTTACGGATGACTTTGATTTTGATATTCTTGGCAACGAAAGCTCTACCGCAAGCAAGGTAAGCTCACGTGCCCTTACCGCAGTTGCAGACCTTGCAAAAGCAAAAGCCAAGGCTAAGGAAAAAGCAGAAATTGAAAAGAATGCTATATCCGAATCCGAAACCCCTGCAATAGAACACACCTACTCTGCTGTTGACAATCAGATCACACCACCTCAGACAGACGAGTCCAGAGCATTCTCGCAGAAACAGGATAATGTACACAAAAACACCGTACAGGCGGCAGAGGAAATAAACAAGGCTTTGCGTGAAGTTGAGCAGTACATGGCTACTCCGGGAGCTGCTGCCGAGCTTGAAACACAATCCGCCGAGCTTACCCCTCCCGACACTGACGAAGAGCCTACGTCTTATTCAGCAGAACCTCCAAAAGACGCTTTGGACGATGAGCATTTCGTATTCAGCAACAGCGAGGACTATAACCTCAACGATGAAGTATTCATAACAAATCCGCAGCAATCCTATTCCGAAGAATCCGATCCGGACTCCTACAAGGAAATGGCAAGCAAATTTGATTTCAAAAAGCTTCAGGCTGAAATTGAGGCGTCCATTGAGATCAACAAAAAGAAAAAGGAAAAAGACCGTCTGCGCAACATACGAGAACTTGATCGTGATAAATACTTTCAGGAACAGGAAACTCCCAAAAAGGGCATCAAGCAGCCGGAAGACCCCGATGTATTCTTCCGCCGTCCGAACAAGGATTACTACGATTCGGACACAATGCCCGAAATCCGTTTCGACAGACGAGGTCACAAGCCTTAATAAATTACATACTGCCGTATCACGAATGATACGGCAGTATTGCATATTCTGTATAATTTTATATAATTTATACCTAATGTATAAATTATATAAAATCAAAATACGCCGTACCATATAAATGATACGGCGTGATTTATTTAGAAATAGAATGATTAATGCAAAGCAATCGTTTCCTTAGTTTTAAGCTTTCTTTGCTTTTGAACGTTTTTTAAAATATGTGATATTTTTTACTATCTGTATTATGATCGTAGGAGCAATTGCAAGTGCAGCTATCATACCAATCTTATCAAGAGAAAGTACAGTCACGTCAAACAAGCTGTGGAGCGGTGTAATAAACAATGCGGCAGCCAAAAATACTATTCCTGCAAAAAACGCAAATATACCAAATTTATTAGATGTAAAGCCCAGTACATTTACAGGTTCTTTGCCACGGCAGTTTGCAAAATGGAACAGTCTTGCAAGGCAAAGTGTAGCAAATGCCATCGTGCTTGCTGCTGCCTCGCTCTGTGTAAGTCCTATATTATAAGCAATAATGGTGAATATCGAGATGAGCAAACCCATTGCAGCAATGCTAAGCGAGTAGCTCTTTGTCATAATACCTTCGGTTGTCTTTCTCGGCTTATCATCAAGAAGATTCTTATTTGCCTTTTCCATGCTTATTGCAATTGCAGGCAGTGAGTCGGTAAGTAGATTTATAAACAAAAGCTGTACTGCTGTAAAGGGAGCTGCCAGTCCTAAGAATGCCGTATACAAAACGGTAAGAATACCTGCAAGATTACCCGTAAGCAGAAATTTGATGCTGTTTTTGATATTTGCATATATGCTTCTGCCGTTTGCAACAGATTTGATGATCGTAGCAAAATTATCGTCCGTAAGTATCATTGAAGCGGCATCCTTGCTGACCTCTGTGCCCGTAATACCCATTGCCACGCCGACATCAGCCTTTTTAAGTGCAGGTGCGTCATTTACGCCGTCGCCTGTCATGGCAACCACATTTCCAAGCTTTTGCCACAATGTTACTATTCTTATCTTATGAGCAGGGCTTACTCTTGCATAAACACTTACATTCGGAAGTATCTTTGTAAGCTCATCATCGCTCATTCTTTCAAGCTCCGCACCGTCAAGGGCAATATCTCCCTCACAGAAAATGCCTATTTCCTTTGCGATCGCTGTGGCTGTTGTCTTATGGTCACCCGTTATCATAACAGCCTTTACGCCTGCACGTATACAATCCGCAACGGCAGCCTTGCTTTCGTCACGAGGAGGATCGGTCATTGCGGAAAGACCTATAAAGATAAAGTCTTTTTCGTCCTCTGTATCAATGCTTTCCTTACTGTCATAAAGCTTCTTTGCAAAGCAGAGCACTCTCATGCCTTTTTCGGAATATGCGGTATTCTGCGCTGCAATATGAGCCTTGTCCTCTTCGGTAATATCTCTTATCTTTCCGTCAATTTCTATCTTTACAAGCTTGTCCAGCATATTGTCCGTTGCGCCCTTTGTAAACATGACAATCTGTCCGTCTATATTATGAAGAGTACTCATAAGCTTTCTGTCACTGTCAAAGGGAATTTCCGAAATACGTGGACTTGCTTCTCTTGCGGCTGTACATTTTTCTTTGCCGTAAAATTCTATAAGCGCTGTTTCGGTCGGGTCACCTATCGTTCCGTCACCGGAAAATACCGCGTCATTACAAAGCGTCATTGCAAGCTTAAAGTCATCACATTCAATGCTCTCATCAGCCGCCACATGATTTCTGCCGTCAAAGTAAACCTCACGAACGGTCATCTTATTCTTTGTAAGAGTACCTGTTTTATCGGAGCAAATAACACTTACGCAGCCAAGACCCTCTACTGCTTTAAGGTCCTTGATAACGGCGTGTTCATCAGCCATTTTTCTTGTGCCTATGGCAAGGGATATCGTAACGATGGAGCTTAATGCTTCAGGAATAGCCGCAACCGCAAGTGCGACTGCAAACATAAGCGAATCAAGCACCGGATCGCCTCTTAAAATACCAAGTGCCATAATAAGCGCACATATTGCCATGATCGCAATCGAAAGTGTTTTTGAAAATTCATCAAGGCTTTTCTGCAAAGGAGTTTTCTTTGCCTCCGCCTTATTTATCATCTGAGCGATCTTGCCTATCTCGGTATTCATACCCGTATCGGTAACAACCACCGTACCTCTGCCTCCCGTGATAAGAGAGCTGCTGTAAACCATATTCACTCTGTCGCCGAGCATTACCTCGCCGTCCTTATCAATAGGTTCAACACTTTTTAAAACGCTGTCGCTTTCACCCGTAAGTGAGCTTTCATTTGACATAAGTCCTGCCGACTCTATAACACGTCCGTCCGCAGATGCCACGCTTCCGGCTTCAAGAAGAAGTATATCGCCTTTTACTACCTCTCTTGCTGGAATTTCGCACACCTCGCCGTTTCTGATAACTCTTGCCGCAGGAGCGGACATTGCTTTAAGTGCATCAAGTGATTTTTCTGCCTTGAAATGCTCTACCGTACCTATGATCGCATTAAGTACAATTACACAAAGGATAACGATCATACTTTCAACATTATCCGTAAGTGCGGAAAGCACCGCACATATGATAAGGATAATTACAAGCAGATCTGCAAACTGTGAAAGAAAGACTTTCACAACTCCGTCACGCTTGCCCTCCTCTATCTCATTTGCGCCATCTCTTTCAAGACGCACTGCCGCATCGTCCGAATCAAGTCCTTTTACCGATGTGTCAAGCTCGGATATTACCTTATCCGTACTTTTCAACGTGGCAAGCCGCAGCAAAGCTGCGATGAAGTTTCAGTTGGGGATTGAACCCCAACTGAAACTGAATATGGAACCCGCCGCCTTAGAGGCGGGGGACATCTTGCCTAAGTTATACTGCCCGATTGTCATACAATAAAAATAGCGACACTTTTACCGTACAACCAATCAATTTTGGTTAATACAATAAAAGTCTCGCTATTGGGTCTATATCAAGAGCCAAGCACAGAACCGGGTCAAAAATTCGACCGTACTGACGACGCTGTGCATCGAATATAAAATCCGCCGCTACTCCCTTTTATTTAATT